>NZ_AUNI01000021.1:0-300000 GCF_000447795.1 Bacteriovorax sp. Seq25_V
TCAAAAGATTCTTTTGCCATGACTAAAGTCTCCTTAAAAAATCATATTAGGCTTATGCCCTTTATCTTATTATCACTACCATTAATAGCGTTGTAAGTATCATCGAAAAACCGCATTGTTTCAAGTTTAAAAACTTTCCTACAAAGAAAAAAAGTTGATAAAACTGAACAATATCTATCTTCTGGAGCTTGCGACGGGAATTGAACCCGCGACCTCTTCCTTACCAAGGAAGTACTCTACCACTGAGCCACACAAGCTTTTTACCATTATTACTTAAAAGTTAAGTTTCTTGGCAAGTTATTTTTGGGTTAAATATATGATTGAATTTGGTTTGAGAGTGGAGCGGGCGACAAGGTTCGAACTTGCGACATTCAGCTTGGAAGGCTGACACTCTACCAACTGAGTTACGCCCGCTTATTTTTAAATTTTATAAACTCTAAATCTTGCTTTGGCAAGTAGCTTTTTTAGAGTGGTGGCGAGAGATGGATTCGAACCATCGAAGGGATACCCCGACAGATTTACAGTCTGTTGCCTTTGGCCACTCGGCAATCTCGCCAAAATATCATGGAGCTGATTATAGGAGTCGAACCTACGACCTACGGTTTACAAAACCGTTGCTCTACCAACTGAGCTAAATCAGCTTATTACCAATGATATGAAGATAATTTATAATGACTTTTCTTCTTGCTGGCAAGTATTTTTTTTAATTTTTTTCAATTTTTAATTAAAAACTCTCTCCATCGCAATCGCAGCTGCTACAGAGACGTTCAACGATTGAATTTTACCTTTTGGACTCAAACGAATTTTGTTTTTAAGAAGTCTTAATGTAGCATTAGATAGTCCTTTATCTTCCGCACCTAGAATTAAACAGCGCGAGCCTTGAATCGCCGGCAGATGCTCTACTTCAGCATGTTCAGACAATCCAATTGGATGAATGTCGCGCTTTTCCAGTGCTTGGATAAATTTTGGCAAAGAACTACATTTAACTATTTTGACGTACTCAAGTGCCCCAGATGCAATTCTCGCTACTGATGGCCCGAGACCAAAATTATTTTTCGTAGCAACAACTATACAATCAACGTCATAAAAGGCGGCTGTTCTCATAATTGCCGATGCGTTTTGCACATCAGTTACACCATCAAGGCAAACTATCTTGAGATGTCTTCCTGAAGAAAGTTGTTCAAAAATCCAATTCGGATCGTAAACTTCTACTGGACTTGTAACAAGGAATACTCCAGAAGGAATCCTGTTATAAGTAAAGCCAAGCTCGTCGTAATGATTTTTAGCCAATTCCTGTAAAAGATGTGAGGACACCATTTTCACTGGAAGCTTAGCAATTTCTTCACGAGACATACCACCCATTTTTGTAAGGTTATCAATCCCTTCATCTGTTGCAACAACTTCGTAAACAGGCCTTTGCGTATTTCTCACAGCGTGTACAATTGAGTGCACGCCAACAACGATATCTTTCGAATCCATTATAGTTCCTTATAAAATTTTTTTTGATTTTATCAAAGAGTTTTAATTAAGTGAATAGTGGTGCAAGTGCTCTTGGTAACTCAAATGCTTCTAGAGCTTCTTTTCTTAAAGAAGTAGCAGAAACGATCTCATAAGCATCTGGAGTTGCTAGAAGTTGTCTACACAATAGATTATGTAAGTTATGCCCCGATTTAAAAGTTGTAACTTTTCCAGCAATTTCATGCCCGAGAAGGCTAATATCACCAACTGTATCTAAAATTTTATGACGTACGAATTCATCAACAAATCTAAGACCTTCTGGATTCATTACTTTAAAATCGTCCAATACGATGGCATTATCAAGAGAACCACCTTTTACAAGGCCTTTTCTCTTTAACATATCTACGTCTCTCAAAAGTCCAAATGTTCTCGCTCTTCCGATTTCGCGAATATAGTTCTCACAAGAGAATTCAAATTGCTTTCTTTGTTTTTTAATTAGTGGGTGTGTAAAAACAATTGTTGAATCAATAATTAGACGCTCAGCTGGCTCTATTTTAGCCCACTTGTCTCCTACTTGAACTTCAACTGGTTTTAATACCACTAGAAACTTTTTCGACTTGTTAAGAGTTTGGATTCCTGTTTCTTTCATTACGAAAACAAAAGAAGCACCAGAACCGTCCATAATAGGAACTTCTGGACCGTCAATTTCTACAAATACATTATTAATACCTAGGCCATAAAGAACTGATAGTAAGTGTTCTACAGTGTGAACAGAGTTTAAACCTTGACCTAGAGAAGTGTTATTTTCAGTAGTACCTACTGTTTCAGCAGTAGCCTTGAGAATTTCCGCGCCCTTAATATCAGTACGACGAAATTGAATACCAAAGTCCGCCTCTGCTGGATGAAGTGTCATTGTCACTTTTCTCCCAGAGTGGATCCCGATTCCGGTAATAGATACTTTTTTAGCAATCGTTCTTTGATTTAACATTCAATAAAATCCAATTAATTCTCACTACTTGTAGTATTTTAGTCTCTTAATACCTAAGTTGGCAACCGTCGTCATTTTTTCACGGTTCTTTGGTATATTTTTCCTACACAAGTATTTTTCAATACTCTTACATAGCAAAGATTACTCCTATTTTCTAGATTTTAAGGGCTTCTGTGAAAAAATTCCCATGATTTCAACAGTTTTTATCGTTATTTTAAGGCCCATCACATTTCCTATTCGAAAAAAATCGCCCATAATCTAAGGGGTTAAGAAAGAATTAACTAAAATTCACCTATTTTTAAGGATGGCTATATGAATATTTGGTTCAAAGAGAACTTAGATCTGGATGCTATAAACAAATTCAACAAAAACACTCTGGTTGAGCATCTTGAAATAAGCATCACCGCTATTGATGAAAACTCACTAACGGGAACGATGCCTGTAAAGCCGACTACTCATCAACCTTTTGGTGTTCTTCATGGTGGGGCAAGCTGCGTCCTAGCTGAAAGCTTAGGCAGTATTGCCTCCAACCTCTGTGTTGATAATAAAACACATTTCTGTGTTGGCCTAGAAATCAACGCTAATCATGTTCGCCCAGTCTCAAGCGGTCTTGTTACGGGAAAGGCTTCAATAATTCACCTAGGGAAAACAACTCATATATGGGATATTAAAATTACAAATGAAGAAGGAAAGCTTGTTTGTATATCAAGGCTAACGATGGCCGTAGTCGAGAAGAAGTAATGAACTCCGGCTACAATCGTGTCTATTCTGTTATCGTCAATCTCTATGAAGAACTTTGTGATCACCCTGAAATTGCGGTTCACTTCATTGGAATCGATATAGATCGCTTGATAAAACTACAAACTCAGTTTGTTTCTCGTGCACTCGGGTACGATGTTGAATATACAGGAAGGCCTCTCTATCGTGCACATCATCCACTTAAGATTACAGATTTTCAGTATGAAGAAGTTGATAAGATTTTTGCACGTTTATTTTTAAAGCATGGCTTCTCAGAAGACGATGCAAAAAAAATTAAGGAATGCTTAATTCAAGTGAGACCAGCAATTGTTAGTTCTAAATGGTCGCTGATAGATCAGATTGTTAAGCCTTTCTATTCCGTCATTAACTACTTTGAAAATATCCTACGAAAAAGAAAGGCGATTGATTAATTATAATCCTTTCGGGTAGTGAAATGCCTCTAAACCAAGCTTTTGACCTGTTTTAGGATGCTTTACAGTTCTTAGTGCTACAAAGTGGAAAAGAAGAGGGTTGTAACCATAAATCTCATTTAAGAGCTCTCTTTCTTTTTCGTTAATATATCCCATGTCTTCCATTACATTGGTTCTATAGATCCAATTAATTCCAGGAAGTGGGTAGTCACTCCCGTATCCAATTCTGTGGTGAACATCTGTTCTTTCGATTACTTCATTTAATGGCTCACCTATTCTTTCATAAATTAAAAGTGATGAAGTCTCAGAGAATAAATTCTTTTCATATTTCTTATTATCAAACATTCGCCAAAACAATTTTGAGCAATCGATCATTGCATTATTGTTATCATAATCTAAACATGGACCACGACTTGCCATGTGTGCGATAACAACCTTCAGACCGAGATCAAGAGGAAGTCTCAGCTTTAGTGGATTTCCTAGCTCTTGATACTTATCACCCTCAACAGCCTTTTCTTCACCTGCGTGCGAGATTAAAGTCATTCCATATTTTTTCATCATCTTATAAAATCGAATATTACTCTCTTTTGCGGGGTCCATTCCCATGGCATTTGGAAGCCACTTTACAAATTTAACTCCTTGCTTTCCCCACTTCTCAAGTTCAACAAGCGCATCCTTCCTATACGGGTGTACTGATACTACAGGAGAGAAATATTTTGGGAATTCTTTTGCAACTTTTACTACATATTCGTTTGGTACATAGAATTCAGTGTGCTCTTCATTAGGTGTCCCATCTTCATTGTAATGACGATCAAATGCAAAAATATATGAGTGAATCTTAACAGGAAAATATTTAACTAGAGACACAAGTCTTTCAACATACTCACGGTCTGCATTCTCTTCGTGTTTAATGCCTGAGGCTGATTTATATACATTAAAACGGTTATACTTACCAAGATGCTTCCACCACATTCTCATGCGTTTATTAACTTCTATTCCCGTGCCACCTTTACCGAGTCCTACCAGATGAACATGCTGATCAATAAGCTTAGATGGATCAATTCCTTTGAATGAATCTTCCACAAGTTTCTTTGCTTCAGGTGAAAGCGTTGATTCAACCTCTTGTGGCCCATGAGTATAGTCACCACCAAGTTTACCATAAAGAAGTGAACACGAGCTCAATGTCGCTACGACTGATAAAATAAATAATATCCTTTTCATTAGAATAACCTAACTCCTTTTTCTAAATCCCACTTAAACATCAAAAGAACTGAAAACAGCTCACTACCGTGTCTATTTTCAAAAATACCCATTGCCGCCTGATAAGCAATATTTTTTGGCTTATACTGATAGAGCATCATTTTCATTTGCGATGTTTGACCTGTATTTTTCATTTTATTATTAATATAAAGTGCCGCTAGAAAATTTTCTGGGTTTAGATCATAACCAAGCACCCCTGTATAGGCCGATAATCTGTCTTTATCTAGTCCTATCAGATTAGAAAACTCCTCCCCAAAATATCCCTGATGATTATCAAGATCCATTGTGGTACGACGGTAGTTTGATACAAACTTAACTCCTTTATAGGCAAGAGCTAGACTTGTTCCAATATATGACTTCGACACGCCTCCATCACACTTGATCGTATCACAATCAAAACCTTGTAATTTCTTTGTGCTCTTTGCACCGATTGTTTTTCCTGCGTAAAATCCAAAGAACGATACCGGAAAGAAATCAACTTGAGCAGAGGCTTGGTTAATTAGTGCGCTTGTCTGCAGGTTAATTGCTGGTCTGACATATCCGTATAAGATTTTATTTTTCTCATAAACTTTCTTTCCGTAGCCGACCTCTCCAGTCAGCGCTGAACCAATTGGATATGAACGAAAATTTCCTACTAAAAAATAATCTAAATTTGCAAATGTATTAAAAGTAATTAGTAATAAAAGTGTAATTTTATGCATTTAAAATTTCTCTCGCCTTTTCAGAGATCTCACGTCCTCTTGGTGTTCTTATTAAAAAACCTTCTTTCAAAAGATACGGTTCGTAAACATCTTCAATCGTTGTTCTATCTTCAGATAAAGTCGCACATAGTGCTTCGATACCAACAGGACCCCCGCTATAGTAATCCCTAATAACTTCAAGGATTTTTCTATCCATTCGATCAAGGCCGTTTGGATCGATTTCCATCATCTCCAAACTCTTACTAACATCTTCTTCTGTCACAAGATCAGATTCGCGAACAACAGCAAAATCTCTCACTCGTCTAAGAATTCTATTTGCGATACGAGGCGTTCCTCTCGCACACTTTGCCATTTTTAGCGTTGCGTGCTCTTCAACTGTTATTTTCAATTTCTTCGCATTATTTGTTATGATCTGAGCAAGTTCGTCACTTTGATAAAAATCAAAATGAAGGTGTGCCATGAATCGGTCACGAAGTGGATTTGATAAAAGACCAGATCTTGTGGTTGCACCAATTAGCGTAAATGGTGCTATATCAATTTGCATGGTACGAGCCGCTGCTCCGTCACCAATAACAATATCAAGACGATAATCCTCCATCGCGGAATAAAGAATTTCTTCAACAGATACATGCATACGATGTATCTCATCAATAAATAGAACATCTCTTGGCCCGAGATTTGTGAGGATAGCCGCAAGGTCACCCTTCTTTTCAATTGCTGGTCCAGATATTACATGTAATTCACTTTCTAATGCTTTTGAGATGATCATCGCAAGTGATGTCTTCCCAAGTCCAGGGGGACCAGAAAGAAGAACATGGTCCATCGATTGATTTCTCATCTTGGCCGAAGTTACCATTACATCAATATTTTGAACGATTCTCTTTTGTCCGATATATTCTTTAAAGTTTTCAGGACGTAAAAGAATTTCTTTTTTTACTTCGTTATCATCTTCAAAATCAGCATCAAATAATCTCGACACATTAAACCTCTTTTAATACAAGATGAACCAACTGCTCCGCTCTTGTTATCTGATTTTCAGATAAAATTCTTTGCGCAAGAGGCGTAATCTTATCTTCCTTAAACCCTAATTCCTTACATGCAAGTAAGGTATCTTTTAAAATCACTTCATCATAAACTGCGACAACAGCTGGCTCCTCAGTCTCCGACTCATCATACTCAAAAGAGATTTTTGCACCTTCTTCAATTCCAATAGTGGTCATGGCCTTCGCTGTAAAGATTTTCGGTGAGTACATTTTTATTTTTGAGACTTTTCCACTGAGGTCAAGAATCATCTGGCTTGCAGCTTTTGCTCCAACACCGGGCGCTTTTTGCAGTGTCTTTTTATTATCGAACAGAACCGCATCAACAATAGATGCAACTCCCAAACATGAAACTAGAGAAAACGCTGACTTTGGACCAACTCCTTTTACTGTCGTTAGTAACTCAAACATTTTCTTTTCTCTAAGTGATCTAAAACCAAAAAGCTCTTCACTTGCTTCTCTCACAATGTGTGAAATGAAGATAGCTGCACGTGATCCCTCAGGTAGAACATGCTGAAAGTATATCTGATGTCCAATTCCTGAATTTGTTAACAATATTATTTCGTTTCCATCACTAAATATGACTTCACCTTGTATTAAACCAATCATTTATTTTACCTTTTTAAATACGTCTTTAAGGGATCTTCCTTTTGAATAATGCTTTTTTCCAGTATTAAGAATTGATTGACCGATATTCATTCCGTGACAAATCGCAATTGCTAAAGCATCAGATTCGTCATTCGTCGTAAATTTAATATCACCAAACATCATCTTTAAAACCTTATCAAGACTCTCTTTGTTGGCATGCCCGTGACCAGCTACAGTTGACTTGATCTTATTTGGCGCATATTCAAAAATTTTACCTTGATACTTTTCGCTTACACCTGCAATGGCCGCTCCCCTTGCCTGCGCAAGTTTTGCAAGAGATGTCACATTCTTTACATAGATAAGCGACTCAAGAGCTATTTCATTTGGTGCGTGAATACTTATAAGCTCCTTGAGAGATTTAGAAATCACGGGTAGACGATCCATTAGCTCTTCGATCTTATCAAAGCGAAGAACTCCAGAATCAATATATTTGAATTTCTTACCTACGACTTCCACAACTGCCCAACCGAGCTTGCGAGAACCAGGATCAATACCTAAAACTTTCATCTAGTTATTGTAATACTGTAAATGCGAGAGTACCAGATTTTATCGGGATCTAAGGGCCGTACCAATATAAAATAATCCTGAACCACCGATGAATTGTATAAGTTCAAGTTGTCCGTAATCGCCAACTGTTAATCCAGAATAAAGACATAATCCAACAGATGAAAATCCAATGAGTTGTAATGCTAAACCTATGTAAAATTTCATATATAACCTATCAAGCCTAATTGCCAAATGCATTATAGATATATATTATCGAAGACAATTATGACAGAAATACTTTACGCAAAACCAGCAATTGACGCCGAGCTAGAAGCTCTTAAATCTCGCACGGCCAAAATTAAACAAGAACACGGTGTGATTCCAACACTGAGGGTTATTCTTGTTGGTAATGATCCGGGAAGTATCATCTACACCAATAGCAAAAAGAAATTCTGTGAAAAGATTGGTGCCGACTGCGAAATCATTAAACTCGATGAGTCCGTTGAAGAAAAAGTTTTCCTTTCAGAAGTAGACAAACTAAATAAAGATATGAACGTTCATGCGGTATTAATTCAGCTACCACTTCCAAAACATCTTTCACATATCGACACAACAAATTTAGTTTTACCGTCAAAAGATGTCGATGGTTTTCATAGTGAGAATATTTCTCGTTTATACAGAAATGATAAAAGTGAAACAGGGCTCGTCCCATGTACACCAAAAGGAATTCTCACCCTCGCAAAGCACTACAATTTCAACTTTGCTTCTAAGAATGTTGTAATTATTGGTAGAAGCCTTATTGTTGGCAAACCTCTTTCTTTGCTCCTTACAAATCTCGACGCAACAGTAACTCTAGCACACTCTAAAACACATAATCTCAAAGACTTATGTTTGAGGGCAGATATCATCATCTCTGCTTGTGGCAAGCCTAAGTTTCTAACTTCTGATTATTTTAGAACTGACCAGTCACAGATTGTGATCGATGTTGGAATTAATCGACTACCAAATGGCACAGTGTGTGGAGATTGCGACTTTGACAGTATCAAGGATCAGCTATCTGCGATAACTCCAGTACCAAAGGGAGTTGGGCCAATGACCATTTTCTCAGTTGCTCAAAATCTTTTACATGCTTTAGAAAATAGCCTATAAATCTCTTATAAATTTATAAGTTTAGGAGAAGCGTATGCTTAAGACATCACTACATGATGAACACTTAGCTCTTGGTGCAAAGATGGCTGAATTCGCCGGATTTGACATGCCAATTCAATACAGTAGCGTGAAAAACGAAGTACTTGCAGTTAGAAATAACGTTGGTGTTTTTGATGTTTCACACATGGGTGAATTTTTTGTTACCGGAAGTGATGCTGTAAAGTTTGTTGATTATATTATGACAAACGATTTTGCTGGCGCTGAAATTGGGAAGGCCGTTTATTCTCCTCTATGTCGCGACAACGGCACAGTAATTGATGATTTAATCGCATACAAGCTTGTAGCTAATAAAGTTCTCATTTGCGTAAATGCTTCAAACATCCAAAAAGATTGGGCGTGGATCAGCTCTAAGACAGAAGGTTTTGATATAAATTTAGAGAATCATTCTGAAAACTATTCATTAATAGCTGTGCAAGGGCCAAAGACAGAGGAAGCCCTATCTAAGCTTGGACTAGCTTCAGTTTCTAAAGCAAGCTATTACAGCGCATACGAAGACACTCTAAATGGAGACGCCCTTATCCTAGCTCGTACCGGTTACACGGGTGAAGATGGTTTCGAAATTTTTGGAAGTCACGATGCAATCAAGAGAATCTGGAAGTCTTTGTTAGCAAATGGAGTTGAACCATGTGGCCTTGCCTCTCGTGATGTTCTAAGACTTGAAGTTTGCTATCCTCTCTATGGGCATGAGTTAAGTGACGAAATAACTCCTCTTGATGCTGCTCTTAAGTGGACGACTAAGTTAAATAAAGAAAGCTTTATTGCTAAAGCTGCATTAACTACTTATGAACCAAAATTTCAACTTGTAAAACTTTCACTTGATAAGGGAATACCAAGAGAAGGTTACGAAGTATTAGATGACACTAATACAGTTATTGGAAAAGTAACTTCAGGGACAATGTCTGTTGTTCTTGAAAAAGGAATCTGTCTTGCTCTTATTGAAAAGAACAAGGTGCCTGCTGATAAAAAATTTAAAATTCAAATCAGAAAAAATATTCTCGAAGCAAATTATCATACAAAACCATTCATAAGCGGAGGGCACAAGTAATGGCAAATATTCCTTCAAATCTAAAGTACACGAAAGAGCACGAGTGGGCATCGTTAAACGATGGAATCGTAACTGTAGGTATTACTGATTTCGCACAATCTTCTTTAGGAGACATCGTATTCGTTGAATTACCAGCTGTTGGTGATGATCTCGATAAAGATGCTACTTTTGGTGTAGTTGAATCAATTAAATCTGCAAGTGATTTATATTCTCCAGTAAGTGGTGAAGTTGTTGAAATCAACGAAGCACTTGTTGATTCACCAGATATGCTAAACGCAACTCCATATGACTCATGGATGGTAAAAATTAAAGTTAGTTCTTCAAGTGAATTTGATGAATTATTAAGTGATCAGGACTATGCTCCTCTTTGCGAAGAATAAAAATATAAACCTCCACTAGGAGGTTTTTTTTTACCCAAAAAGTCTTTTATTATTGCAAATTCTTACACTATGAATAACGAAAGCCAGTGCACTACGCGTCGAATGCAATTCATCATGAAAAATATTTATTCTTTCTAATTTTTTCCTTTACGAAGTTTTTTAAAAAGCTCATACTGCAAACCTCCGACGGGGACATAAAGTAATTTTCTTTTAATAAGGTTAGCGATGATCGAAAATCAAGAATCTATTCAATTAATCAACACTGCAATAATCAAAGGCAAAGAGAAAAGAATAGATACAACATATGAAGAAAGACTGAATCAAGCATGTAATAGCTCAGCGATTAAATCAATAAGTACAGCTATCTCTCTTCTTGCAGAACAAGAAAAAATTTCATACGATCAAGCCGCTATTCAAATTGTAGAGACTATTAAAGAGCTTGATAAAATTTGGTCTGATTACGTTCTTATGGAAGGAATAAATAATATCAAAAAAATGCTTAAAGAGTCTAAGACTCACCACTAATAACAAAGCCATCATACGATGGCTTTTTTTTTTATGAATTTGTAACTGCAAATCCCCACTCAATTGAAGCACGACCATTTTTAATCATACCTTTTGGAGGATTAGGGAATGGTCCGGCCTTATTAAATGACTCAATAGCTGCACTATCAAGCTCTTCAACTCCACTTGAACCTTTTACACGAATATTTATGATCTGCCCCATTTGATCGAGCTCAACCTTGATGCTTGTAATATACTTATCAGAAGCCGGAAATCTTCCCTTACGCTTATAAAGGCTTTCCATCTTTGCTTGAAGAGTAGATCCCCAATGCTGCTCTAACTTCAATTTGATTCTGTAATAAAATCCATAGTAAACATGTTCTTTAGTATTTAGTGCTGTCATATCTCCCAGAGGAACTTCTTCGAGATAGTCATTTGACTGCGCAACACCTCGTGAGTTGATATCTCCATTTTCGATACCTTTAACTCTCTCCATATTTTTATATGACTTCTTCTTAGATGGTGAGAATGAGAAATCTTTAAAAGAGACCTTCCCGTTTTTCTTCTTTTTCAAACTTTTAGAAATTTTTTTATCGATGCTCTCTTTCTGGGCCTGGGCTTGTTTTGAATCAATCTCAGAATTCCCTTTACCGGCCTTATTCATCTTGCCGACATTCTTTGCCTTCATTTGTTTTACAAATGAATTATTAGAGTCACTAAAATACTGCGCGTCCTTTTCAATCTGAGAATTACTCTTTTGCGTCTCGACCATTTGCTTGATCTTATTTTTGGAGTCTCTAAATACCAGCTTAATGCGCTCAGGCTCTTTATCCTTCGTAAACTCTACAATTTTCTTTAAATCTAGCTTGAAGGGCATTAGTGAAATATGAAATAAGAAAGAAAGTAGACCACTTAATATTATAACTTTCTTTAAATTTCTTTTGTGATTTATCACAAGGTCCCCTTTGTACACTCACTTAAGATAAGTGTACAAAAGGATTATCGGCAAAATATTCAGGAAGTTTAAAGAATTTTACTGATTATTAAAGTACTCATCATCTTCGAAAATTTCAGTACTTGGCCCAGTTGCCTGCTGTTTTTTGAAGAATGAGTTTTCCTGCTTTGAGCCTGGCTCTGTCCCTTCGACAAAAGACTCAAGGAAACCATTTCTCTCATCATTAATGGCCTTTCCAGTTTTCTTATCAACATAGACATTGATGATTCCAAGTGGAACTTTGAAGTCACTTTCCCCATATTTACGAATACTATCTTTCATATATGCGGCCCATATTGGTAGAGCAGACTTCGATCCAGTCTCCCCCCAGCCCATTGTCTTGTTATCATCGAATCCAGTCCATACACCAGTAACGATATTTTGTGAAAATCCCAAAAACCATGCATCAACATAACTATTAGTTGTTCCAGTTTTTCCACCAATAAAGTTACTTACCCATTTACCGCCACGACCTGTTCCATTTTGAATAACACCCTTTAACAAGTTCGTCATAAGATAACTTAGACGAACATCGTAAAGCTGCTGCTCATTGAGATGCTCTTGATATGGATTTTTCTCTTCCTGGAGTTCAGAAGGTATTTCTATTTGTGCTGATACTTCTTCTTTTACAACTTCTTGCTTTTCTTCTTCTTTAGCTACACCTTCTGTGTTCGGTTCTGCTGTCTTGTTTAATTCATAGACATACTCTTTTCCATCTCTATCAATTATAGATGTAATAAATTTTGGAGTAATCTTCTTTCCACCATTGGGAAAAATTGAATATGACTCAACCATCTCAAGTAACGTAACTCCAAAAGATCCAAGTGCAATAGATAAGTCTTTCGGCATTTCCGCATCGAAACCAATACGATTTAAGAAGTCAAAAACTTTTGTCATTCCTAAATCAAGAGTCATCTTAATTGTCGGAATATTTCTACTATGTTCCAAAGATTCTCTAAACGTCATTGGACCTTTGAAACCACCATCGTAATTTCTAGGCTTCCAGTTCAAACTTTCATCATTTCCACCTAGAGCTTCAGGTGTGTCTAAAATAATTGTTGATGGGGTGTAACCATTTTCTAAACCGGCAGCAAAAAGTAGTGGTTTAAATGATGACCCTGGCTGTCTTTTTGATTGAAGTGCACGATTGAATTTACTCTTTTCAAAGTCTGTACCTCCAACGAGAGAAACAATCTCTCCATTATGTGGATTAACAGATAAAAGTGCGGCCTGAACCTCTGGCTCCTGCTCTAACGAACACTGAACATATGACTGCTCACTAATTGTTTTATAATCTTTTGACTTTTGAATATTGTCTTTGAAAGCGCTCCATGATTCTTCTAGTAACGTAGTTTTCATTTTCTTAATTTTAACTAACACCACGTCACCTTTACTCAATATTGAAGAAGGCTTTGTTACGTATGGAAAAAATTGTCTTTCTTCTTGGATGACTCTTTCGTGGGCCCAACGAAATTCAGAGTAAGGAATAATTCCCGTCACTCCAGCAATTGAGACATAAATAACGCGTGCTGAATCGTCAACACCGACAACAACAGCTTCATAAAGACTTTGTTTATCTAAATTTGAAAGAAGTTGATCATCCTCGATATAGCCTGGTTGATAGCGAGAACTATAAAACTTTGCCCTCACCTCTTTTTGTGCATCGATAATTTGTTTTGCCTCATCGACTTTATAAGTAATTTCGTACTCTCTTTGATTATCTTCGCTTAAAGTAAAATAGAGAGACTTACTTTCATATAGTTCCTTTCTGAATTTTTCGAAGCCTTCTTCAAACGTTGCAAGGTCAACCTTACGAAGTGGTCCTTTATAACCTTGTCTCTGATCAATTTCACGTGCGCCTTCAGCGATTTCTTTCTCAGCTCTTTCTTGGAGCTCATAATCCAAAGTTGTTGTAACTTTAAAACCATTTTGTAAAAATTCATCATTCCCAACCATGTCAACGACGACCTGGCGAACATGTTCTGTAAAGTATCCAGCCTTAAATGGTGCCGGCTTTCTTAGACGGTATTTAATTTTTTCTTTGAGGGCATCCTCATATTCTTGCTTCGTTATTTTCTCATTCGCATACATACGGCCAAGAACATATGATTGACGCTTTTTTGCATAGATTGGATTAACATATGGTGAATATTTTCCAGGAGCAACAAGAAGACCTGCGACTAAAGCAGACTCTGCAACTGTTGCTTCGCTTAAATCTTTTTCAAAGTATCCCCTAAAAGCTGCTTTAACTCCATAGTATCCGCCACCGAGATAAACTTGATTAAGATATAAGAATAAAATTTCTTCTTTCGTAAATCTCTTTTCAATTTTTTGAGCAAGTAAGAAGTCTTTAATTTTTCTTGTAATAGACCTTTCGCGCGAGAGTAAAAGTGATTTTGCAACCTGTTGTGTAATCGTAGACCCACCTTGAACTACACGGCCAGCTTTTAGATTGGCGATCATAGCTCTCATTACCCCAAGATAATCAACACCTGTGTGCTCATAGAAACCAGAATCCTCTGCTGAAAGGAATGCGTCTGTAATAGACTTTGGAATATCCTTAAACTCGACAATGTCTCTATCCTCAAGTCCAATTTCCGCAAGAACTACACCATCCTTAGATAATATTTGCGACTTTATCGGTGGCCTATAATCTGCAAGATTTGCGATCTTTGGTAAACTTAATGAAAAGTAAGTAATAACAAGAAATACGGCTAATCCGCCAACAAGGGTTACAAACGAAGAAAGTATTAAAATTCTTCCAAGTATTTTTTTCATTCAATTCCTAATCTAGTACTTTTAAAACTTGGGAACAATAAGCCTTAAGCTGGTTGATCTCTAGTCTTGTGAGTGGATCGTCTATTGCTCCAGTACTATTTATATTTATAACTTTAATTTTCTCATTCGCTATTTCTTCTCTATAAAGAAACGAATAAATTTTACCATACTGTCCAATTAAGAATTCAGTAGGTTGCTTAAAATTTAAAACCTTAGGTAAGGTATTAATAATGATAACATTATCTGTCGGAAATTTCTTTAATTCTTCGGCCGTAAAAAAGTTCTCATCAAGAACAAACTCACTACTATTAGCATTGATATTATTTTTAACATCCTTAACTATTGTTCTACTCGTTTGGTAGTTAATAGTTCTATCATTTTTCTTCGGTAGCCATAGAGTTATATTCGATGACTTAATTTTGTTCTCATTAATATGTTTATCTAGAAAATTTTCCCAAGACTTAAACCATTCCTTAGTAAAAGGCTCAAGATTTTCTGATCTAATTTTATTGAAGATTTTCCAACGAATTTCCTCAGGGCTATTTCCTTCGGCATAGAGCGCCGCGAGAACCGATGCAAAGCCTACTCCGGCGACAAGATTTATTTTGATATCATTCATTTCAAAACACTTGAGAGTGTCCACGCCAACTAAACTCATATAGAGGCTTGGTGTAATAATGACCGAGATCGATTTTTTTGAACGGGCCTGATTCAAGTACTGTACATTTTCAGTATCAGGACCATAAGCACCAATATTACTCTTTAATTCTAAGTCAACTTTGTCTGTACGCTCGTTTGTCAAATCTAAACTAACCGCAGAGATTGTTGACTCACTTTCCACACCTTGCCTTGAACAAGAAAATAAAAAAAGGAGTGAAACTATAAGAACTCTAATCATCAAGTGCTGACTCTTCTAAACTATCTGTTAGCACTTGAACTTTTTTCTCAACTTCACCAAGATACTTCTTACAATCTTTGTAAATCTTAGCACCCTGTTCAAAGTTTTTGATACTCTCATCAAGAGAAAGCTCACCTGTTTCTAAACCTTTCACAATATTTTCAAGTGACTCCATAGATGCTTCGAAATTAAACTTTGCCATGAGACCCTCCGTGTCATTATCTCGACAGTTGCTCTTGCAGTTAAGGATATATTTTCCCTCAATTTACCTAATTATGTAAGAGTATGACAACTACATACAGTCATATCAATATGTTACATGGCGGGTCATTTTTACCTATGTAGGTTTATTGTCATAAAACTAGCTATAATAGGAAGGTAAAGTTTGCCAGGAGGGCAGATGAAAGAACTTTGGGTTCCGCTTTCAGGGGCAATTGCACAACAAAGAAAGGTTGATACGATTGCCAACAATGTTGCTAACGCTAACACACCTGGTTTCAAGAAGGATCAACTAACATTTAAAGAATACATTACGACCCTTGAAAAAGGTTATGATGATATTGATATGCCCAACAAAGAGTGGGCGCCATCTGACTTTTATAAAAGTTATGGTGCTGAACATGCTAAAGTTAAAGTTGATGCAAGTTATACAGACTTTCAACAAGGACAACTTGCACCGACAGGAAATTCTCTCGACATTGGGCTTAGAGGAAAAGGATTTCTTGAAGTTCTCACTCCCAATGGTCCAAGACTTACACGAAGAGGGATTCTTTCAATAAATAGCGAGGGTACTCTCGTGACTGAAAATGGTTATCCAGTTCTTTCAAAGTCAGGAGCCCCTGACGAAGATGCTAATAATCGCTTCATTAAAATTCCTAATGGAACTAAGTCTGTATCCTTCACTCTTCAAGGTGATATGTATGCTGATAACCAACAAGTTGCAAAACTCAATATTATCGAACTTAAAGACATTAATGCTTTACGAAAAGAAGGTAACTCACTTTATATAAATCCTTCACTAGATAATGTTAAACAAGAGACATCAACCTCTATTCATCAAGGATTCGTTGAGCAATCAAACGTTAATGCTGTTGCAGAGATGTCTGAATTAATTAAAGCACACAGACATTTTGAAGCAATTCAGAATGTGATTAAGACATATGACCAAATAAGCCAGAAAGGCGTTAATGAAATTTCAAAATTCTAGGATGGATTATGTATAAACTAATGACTATTGCGGCACTTTTATTTTCTACTGACTCTCATTCAATGATGAGAGCTCTAAATACTGCAGCAACGGGTATGGCCACACAAGAGACTCACGTTTCAACAATTTCAAATAACGTAGCTAACTTAAATACAACTGCTTATAAGAAGCAAAGAGCAGAAATGGAAGACTTACTTTACGAAACAGTGACAGAAGCAGGTGCTCGCTCAGCAGAAAATAGTCAGTACAACGTAGGGCTTCAAATTGGTTCTGGTTCAAGAGTTAGTGCTGTTCGAAAAGAGTTCGAGCAAGGGGCACCACAGTTAACAAATAATCCGTTTGACCTGATGATTAACGGAGATGGTTTTTTTGGAGTAATCTCCCCAAATGGAGAGATTATGTATACGAGAGATGGTTCTCTTAATGTTGATAGCACAGGAAACCTTGTGACAAAACAAGGCTATAGAATCTTTCCTGGTGTGACTTTTGCTCCAGGAACAAAGAGTGTAAATATCACTGAAGATGGAACAATCGAAGTTTATCTTGAGGGTCAAATACAACCTAATGTCCTAGGACAGATTCCAGTATTCACATTCATTAACCAGGTTGGTCTTAAATCTTATGGTGGGAACCTTTTAAGACAAACAAATTCATCTGGGCAGCCAATCCAAATGGTTGCTGGGCAATCAAATGCGGGAAGAATTCAACAAGGAGCACTAGAATCGTCGAACGTAAGTATTATGAACGAAATGACGAATCTAATTCGTGCACAAAGAGCATATGAAATGAATAGTAAAGTTATGGGCGTTGCAGACCAAATGCTACAAACTGTTAACAATATCAGATAAGGAATTAGCTGAGTGAGAAAATTATTTGCTACTTTTGCAATTTTACTTTCAACAACTAGTATTGCCTGCACCATTAATGGTGCTGATACTATTTTTACATATGGTGAAACAAAGAATGCAACAATCACAACTACAGGGTGTGATCAATCTCAAGTTGAGGCAATCAACGAGCTTATAAAAGAGTCCAGTGGTACGCTCGAAGCTGGCTTCATCACACGCTACCCTGACTTAAAGAATGTTAAGCTTTCTCCATCAAGTATCAGAGTAAGAAATTTAGAAGAACTTGTTACTTCAAGATTGAATATTGAATCGAATAAGAAAATAGAGATCATTGACCAGTCAATTCAATCAGACTTTTTGAATCTCACAGGAGAACAATATCTTCAAGTTTACTGTGATGAATGTACAACAAATGGTCTTAAAACACTTCGTCTAGTAAAAACAAATGGGACAAACCACGAAACTCACTGGGTAAAGGCAAGACTTCTTTCTGCTGTTAAAACTGTTGTTGCTGCACAAGATCTCCACCTTCAATTCACAGCTACTCCACTAGATCAGTTTTCATATGAAGTTCACTATGTTCTTAAACCTGAAGAATACATCACAGATAAGCGTGACCTGACTTTCTACCGTTTAAACAAATCTGTATCTCGTGGAGCACTTATCAAGAGATCTGACTTAACTCCAGTACAGATCGTAAAGTATGGAACACCTGTTAAAGTAATGCTAAATCAAAGCAACATCAAATTAACTTCGACGGCCACACCAATTGGAAGCGGTCATTTTGGCGACACGATCAAACTTCGCAATTTAAAAACAAATAAAATATTTACTGCCACGGTTAGTGGAATAAATGAAGTAAGGATCGATTTATGAAAAATATTTCACTCATATTAACTTTTTTTCTACTGAGTTCTTGTGCGAACTATATCAATAAAATCCACAATGATTTAGACCGAGCTCAAGGTCGTGAACAAGTGGCGAGAAAAAAACATGACTCTACTTTCAATCAATTTAGAAAGTCTTCTCACCCTAGTATCACAACTTCAAATAGCCCAAACATGATTCCTTCAGTTAAGCGAAATTATGTTCCACAAAATCAAGTTCAACGTCGTTACACAGCGAATGATTTAACAGATAACTCTTCAGATGGAAGTTTATGGGCAGGTTCTGGAAACGAGAATTATCTTTTCACCAAGAATAAGTGGAAGCGTAACGGAGACATTATTTTAATCAATGTACAGTCTCGCTTGAAGAATATGATTACAATGGAGCTCAAAAGAGCTTTCCCATCAATGCCTAGAAAACCTAAAAAAGCTGACTCAGCCGCGGGGGCAGGAGGAGCAACAAGTGTAGTTGCCTCGCCAGAATCTGATCCTGTCGAAGAATCAGATGTTCCTGATGACGACAAAGTACATGATAAGATTTCATCAGTTGTTATCGAGGAGATAAGTAAAGATCACTTACTTGTAAGAGGTCAGAAGTATCTTCTTTTCAGGAATCAAAAACATTTAATTGAAGTTCAAGCACTAATTGGACGCAAAGATATTATGGATGATGACAGTGTAGACTCGAAGAACTTTTTAGAATCTTCTATTGTGGTATTGAGGTAATTGATGAAGTTATTTTTAGCGCTTTCTCTTTTAGTATTTAGTTTTGCTTCTTCAGCAAAGATGACGAGATTAAAAGAAGTTGTTGATGTTAAAGGTGTACGAGATAACCCTCTCGTTGGTTATGGTTTAGTTATTGGTCTTAATGGAACTGGTGATGGTGGTGGTGAAATTACAAACACGTCACTTAAGCGTATGTTTCAAAAACTTGGTCTAAATCCTCAGTCTGAAGTCACTTCTAAAAACGTAGCCGCTGTTATTGTTACCGCAAAGCTTCCTCCATTTGGAAGGTTAGGTCAAAAGTTAGACATCACAGTTTCATCAATTGGCGACGCTTCCTCGCTTGCTGGAGGTACTTTACTTGTCACTCCTTTGAAAGGTGGCGATGGTAATGTTTACGGTGTTGCAAGTGGTCCGCTATCTATTGGTGGATTAAAGCGTGGCTCTAAATTTGCTACTACTGGTTCTATTCCTGGTGGAGCAACTATTGAACGTGAACTTGAAGTAAACTTCGATAAAAAAGATTCTTTAAGATTAAGTCTTAAAAATCCAGATTTTACAACTGCTGCTCGAGTTGAACGTACAATCAATCAAGAGCTTGGTGGAAAGTATGCAATAGCGAAAGATGCAACAACTGTTGATCTGATTATCCCAGTTCAATATAAGAGAAAAGTTGTTCAGTTAATGGCAATTGTAGAGAACTTCCAAGTTACAACTGATCGAATTGCTAAAATTGTTATCAATGAAAAAACTGGAACTATAGTAGCAGGTGGTGATGTTGAACTTAAACCTGTAGCGATTAGCCATGGTGATCTCTCCATCGAGATTAAAGGTGATGCGGGTGAAGCAAAACCTGGAAATGTCTACTTTGTTGATAAAAAGAGTACACTAAATGACCTCGTAAAAAGTCTTAACGCTTTTGGGGCAACACCTGAAGATCTAATTTCGATCTTCCAGACACTTAAGAGAAATGGTGCCCTAATTGGTGAAATAGAACTAATTTAGGCTATGTAAAAATTATATGAATTTGGAGATTTGATTTTTTCTCTAAAGATGCTAGAATTATAGTTATAAAGGGCTCTTCAAGGATTGAAGACCCAATTACTCAGGATGAGTTGTGACAGATATTAAAATACACAGACCACAAATTCAATCAGCCAAGGCTAAGGTAAATAACCTTCCAGGCAATCCTGTTGACTCAAGAAAATATATACCTAAAGAAGTTATGGATTTTGCATCGTCGATGGAATCTCAATTCTCCGAACTAATGCTTAAAGAAATGCAGAAGACTTCTCAGGGCTCTTCAACGAATTCAGCTGAGGAATTCTATAATGGAATGCTCTTACAAGAACGTGCAAAGTCGATGACTGCACAGAGTAACAGAGGTCTTAAGGATCTGATTTTAGACGAAGTTTACCCGCAGTATAAGCGTACAGCAGCTAACTTTGAAATATATGAAAACCAAAAACAGCAATTCAACAAACAAAAAATTCAGATGCATGAAGGTCCGACTCAACCAAGTGTAACTAAACACGAGTCTGCCAACACTGGAGTAATTTATGAATAATATCGACAGCAGTAGATCAAATTTCTTCCCACACACAAAGGCCAATGATTCTAAGACATCTCAGAAAATTGGTGGGGCTGCTCTAAAACAGAATAGTTATGAGAAGCAACAGTTCATCGATAACTATACTAAACGAGATGCGAAAGTTGATATACCTGACGCAATTAAGGATTTCTCAAGGATAAAAAAAGCGGCTGATAGTGCTCCTTCTATTGATAACACGGAAAAAATTGCCGCACTTAAGGCGCAAATCAAAGAGGGTAGCTACAAGGTTGATTATGATGCATTAGCAGACAAAATCTTAGGAGAAGAGTTCGGTGTTGAATCAAGATAAGATAAAAATCTATTATTTTCAGATTACTGATATTTGGAAACTCCATTGCGAGCTCCACTCTGAGTTATTTGACTTAACATGTGATGAATACATGCACCTTCTAAGCAGTAATCTTGATGAGCTTGAGAGAACTGTTTCAGATAAAAATCATAAGATTGAGCAGATCAGGCTTAACGATCTTGAGCGTGAAGAGCTTTTGAAAAAGCTTTCAAATGATTATCCAAATCAAAAAATTGAATCAATCAGTAACATTATCGAGTTTTTTAAAGATTTTGCTCCAGAGAAAGAGAGTAAACACCTTTTTCGTTTTAATGAGCTACTAATCGATATTGTTACAAAAATTCAAGATCAGAATAAAAAGAATCAGTTATTTATTAATAAAGCATTATCTTCTCTTAGACAGATCAGAGAAGAAGCGACAGGAAAGAAGTCGATAACAACTTATAACAGCAAAGGCATGAGCAGTAATCGCTTAATGACCAATAACCCGTAGGAACGAACTTTGTCTAATATTCTTAATATTGGTAGAACAGGTTTACAAGCTTCTAAGAAATCACTAGAAGTTACGGGGCATAATATTTCAAATGCCAACACAGACGGCTACTCAAGACAAAAAGTTAATCAAACGACAAACGTTCCGATTACAAAAGATGGTTTAATTGCTGGAACTGGGACGAGAATTAAATCTGTAACACGTGTGCATGATCAATTCGTAGAGAAAAGACTGCGTGATGCAACTGCGGAACACAAATATTTCGAAAATCGTTCAGACTCTCTTAGACAAGTTGAAGAAATTTTCAATGAAATCGATAATGATGGTCTGAATAAAGTTTTAAATAAATTTTTTAACTCTTTCAGAGATTTAGCTAACCAACCAGAGAACGAGACTGTTCGCTCGGTGGTTCGTGATAACGCGTCTCTTGTAATGAAAGACTTTAAGCGTATCAGTGATACTCTTGAATCTCTTTCAAGAAATATTGATGGAAAGATCGAAAGAGATATTGAGGACATTAATCAAGGTATAGAAACTGTAGCAAAGCTCAATGGTAAAATTCGTCAACTTGAAGCAATTCATGAAGAGACTGGTGATCTTCGCGATCAACGAGATATGGCGATTAAGGGGTTGAGTGAGAAAGTTAAAATACATACTTACCAAGATGAGAGAGGAAACTATGTAGTTTCATCTCCTGGTTTAGGAACATTAGTAACAGCTGCACAATTTCAACCTCTAAGAGCACACTCTTTTAGCAAGGGAGACAGCAGTAATGGTATCGATGGTTCAATGGAAGTTTTCTATGCGGATCGTCCTGGCCAAAAAGTTACACAGAAAATTCAGCAGGGTTCTCTTTCTGGTGTAATTAAAGTACGTAATAACGAGATCAAAGATCTTCGCGACAGAATTGATGGAATTGCCTACAACTTTGTAAACTTCGTAAATGCTATCCACCGTCGTGGGTATGTTAACCGCGAAATTAAATCAGATGAAATGGGTAACCCAATGCAAATGGATGGTAAAGGACCAACAACAGGACTTGATTTTTTCAAGACTCCACTAAGCGTAAAAGGGGCTGCAGGGCAAATGGATTTGTCCGATGCTGTTAAATCTGACCTAACAAATATTGCAACTGCCCTTTCACCAAACAGCCCAGCTGACAACAGAGTTGCTATTGCCATTTCAAAACTTCAACACGAAAGAGTTATGGATGAAGGGAACGCAACAATGGAAGAATATTTTCTCCAAACTGTTGGCCGCATAGGATTAGAGTCAGGAAAGGCACAGCTTGATGCTGAACAATCCGAAGGTTTACTTGCGCAAGCAAACTCTATTAGAGAAAGAATTAGTGGTGTTTCTATTGATGAAGAAACAGCCAATTTAGTTAAGTTTCAACACGCATACGAGGCTTCTGCCAAAGTTATGCAAACAGCAAATGAAATGTTCGATACAGTGATATCGATTAAGAGATAGGAATAAATGACAAGAGTATCTGAAGGTAGCACTAGCGCTTCCATAAAATATTCAATAAATAAGGCTAAGCAGAAGATGGAAGATCTTCAGCTTAAAGGTTCTACTTTAAGGAGTATGACGAAGCCTTCTGATAATCCTGTTTCAAATGTCGAAGCAATGCAACTTGATAGCATGTCAGATGATAATAAGCAGTTTCTAAGAAATGCTGATTTCGCACTGATGCAGCTTAATGTTACAGAAAAGGCCGTCGAAAACTTATCTGAACTAATGAATAAGGCGAAAGAGATCGCAATCGCACAATCTTCTGATATCTATAATCCTGATGTAAGAAAAAACGTCGCCAACGAAGTAAAACAACTTAAAAACATGGCGCTTTCTATTGCAAACAAACGTATTGGACAAAGATATATTTTTGGCGGTTTTAAATCCCTAGAGACGCCTTTTGATAAAGACGGGAATTACAAGGGCGATAAAGGGCATATTACCCTAGAAGTTTCTAAGGACTTCTTTGTTCAGACCAATCTTCACGGTGCGGAGGTATTTTTCGCTGACGATGGTTTTGACAGTGCTTCTGAACACCCACTAAATGATTTCCCAAAAATGGATTCCTCTCCAGAGAATCCTGACAATAAAATTAAATATGATGACGAGCATGATTTAAAATCTGCACCAAGTAGAGATCTTGCATCTGTTTCAGAAAATAAGAAATTTGAAAAGAGAGAGAACTTATTTTCTCTACTTGAGAATTTAGGTAATGCATTAGAAAATAATGATCCAACGACAATTCAGAACTTACTTGAAAAGTTTGATTCTGCTGTGTCGCGTCTGATTACAATGAGAACTCGAATTGGCTCTATTGCTAATTCTGTTATGAATTCTCAAAATACAATAGAATCGGACAATATTGACAACGCATCAAGACGAAGCAAACTCGTTGATGCAGACATCGCGGAATTATTCGCGGACATACAAAAACAACAAGATGTTTTAAAAACAACATATAAGTCTTCTCAAGGGTTAATGAATCAGAAGTTATTAGATTTTCTGAGATAGTTAAGACGGGATGCGAAAAAAGTTAATTTATTTGCTAAAAAATAACTTTTTGCTTGCCTTTCTATTTTGAGAGTAATATATGAACCATGCTGGCCGAATCCAGGAAGGTTCAGAAAGAGGTTATTTAATATGCTAGTGTTAACAAGGAAGCTTGGCGAGAGTATCGCAATCGATGACAATATTAAAATTGTTGTCGTACAAATAAAAGGTAAACAGGTAAGACTCGGTATCAAGGCTCCTAAAGAGACTAAAATCCACCGTGAAGAAGTTTACCAAGCAATCCACGATCAAAATATAGAAGCATCAAAAGCTGATCCAAATAGTCTCTCAGACTTAGCGGACGCCCTGCGCAACAAGAAATAAATTCCTCTTGCTCTTTTGCCCCTACGACTGCTAGAATCTATCAACGGGCGGAGGCTCGACGGAATTTGGAGGCACACGTGAAAATTAACACAACAAGATTCGGTGAACTAGAAGTTGATAAAAAAGATATAATTACTTTTGAAGAAGGTATTTTAGGTTTTGAAAACTTAAGAGATTTCTTTGTTGTTGATCCAGGCGATCAAACACTTATCCTTTGGCTACAATCTTGTGAAAGTGGAGAAACCGCATTTCCAATTATCGAACCAAAAATCTTCAAAGCAGATTATACAATTAGTTTACTACCATCAGAGCTAAATAGTTTATCATTAGAGAATCTTTCTAATGCAAGCGTATACGCTATACTAACTATTCCTCAAGATGTAACAACAATGTCTGCAAACCTTAAAGCGCCAGTTATCATTAACAATGCAACTAAGAAAGCAAGACAAATTGTTTTACAAGATAGCAAACTTGAAGTTAAGCATCCAATGTATGCTGACCTTAAAAAGTCTATTGTATCTTATCACTCTGACGATTCTGTTAGAACAAGAGTTTCACAGACTCAACCAACAGTTATTGCTCAAGCTGAGACAACAGACACAGCAACTCCAAATACTCATAAAGAAAATTTACAAGAACTATAAAAAAGAAAACCACCGAGAGGTGGTTTTCTTTTTATCTAAATTTTAAGATTCAATTTCAAATTTAATTAAATACGCGTTTCTGTAGCTGTACGAGAAAGGTTCATATACATATGTGCTTCAGAGTTCATTGGGTCTAATGAACTAACCTTCTCCCACTCCTTCTGCGCGCTTAAAACATCACCCTTGCCATAGTAGAGAACGCCAAGAGCAATACGCCCTGGTAAGAAGTTAGGCTGCTCATTCTTAAGTCTAATGAGTTCGTCGAATGCTTTGTTCACAAAGCCCTTCTTAGCATAAACTTTTGCTACCTTAATTCTTGCTTCAAGGTTTAATGGGTCTAACTTAATGGCCTTATTATATTCATACATCGCTTCGTCATAACGATTGTATGTTAAATATAATTCAGCCATTTCATAATGCTTCAGCGAAAATTTCTTATTAATATGATTATCATTCAATGAATCATCTTCGTTATTAAGCTTCACTCTATCGCTTGCCGTTGTGAAGATCTTTCTTGCCTCTTCATACTGACCGATATCATTCAATAGTACCGACAAGCTGATTGCTGCGTCCGTGTGAGATGGCTCAACTTCAAGTACTCGCTTGAAAGCTTTAATGGCCTTCGAGATCTCACCTTTAATGTGAAAAATATTGGCCATTAAAAATAATGACTGAGAATGATTAGGTTCTTCTTCGATAATATTTGAAAGAATATTTAGCGCAGGAGAAAATTCTTTAGCTTCAAAATGAGCTTTTGCTTTTACTAATGCTTCATCAATCTGGCGATTTTTTAACATATATATCCTTACAAAATTATTTTAAGCAGCTTAAATATACAGAGTTGGCTTCTTTACTTTGTTTCTCTAGTAAGTCGCTTTTGTATCTACTGTAAACGTCTCTACAAATAACAGAATCGTCTAGCTTTTCGCCAATCAATAGCATCCTAAGGACAGCATGTGACCTTAGTTCTTTATTGCTAATTTCTTTTAATATATTTCCATATCTAAATTTTGCTGACTCATAGTCCTCAGTTTTATAGTAGAAATCTGCAATATATTTCTCTTTATCAACCAGCATCTTCTCGCAAAGGTTTATCTTCTCATTTGCATCTTTTAATAGTTCTGAATTAGGGAATAAACTTCTAAGCTCATTATAGTAATTGATAGCTTTTACTGCTGGTTGCAGATCACGGTCAAATGTCGGAGGCACTTGCTGATAGTATGACTCTGCAATCTTATACATTACATAGTCCATCTTATTACTTTTTGGATGAAAATCCTTGAATAAGATATAAGCGGCAGCAGCCTCTTCATAGTTCTCTTGAATAAACAGAATATCTGCTTGAAGTAACTCAGCTGACGTTGCGTAATATGAGTATGGATACTGAGAACGTAGTGTGTTTAACTTTTCCGTAGCTAGGATATATCTCTTATCCGCCATCAATTCTTGAGCTTCCTTAAAAAGAACTTCAGCTTCAGTTGTCCCTGAAGGCCTCTCAATGGCACATGAAAAAAGAGTTAATAGTAATAATAGGGATATGTATTTTTGCACTGTAACTTCCTGAAATATATTATAAAAAGAATAACATTTTCTGAGCAATTACGTCAAAATTCAAGTTCTATTAATCTCAGCTATTTGAGGAATATAAGTCACCTAGGACATCTGTAAAAATCAACTTACACGCCGCAGCTAAAGGAATTGAGATAATCATTCCGCCGATTCCCATAAATTGAGAACCAAGAATAACACTTCCAACTACAACCACTGGATGAAGATCTACAATTTTTGATACAAGGATTGGGAATACAATCGCCATATCTATGGCATTGGCAATGAGATATAGCATTGTGAGCGCACCAAATGTAGTACCATATCCGTACTCTACTACTCCAAAAATTAAAGCAGGAACAGTTCCCAGTACTGGACCAAGGTAAGGAATAACATTAGTTGCAAATGCAATGATTCCAAAAATTAATGCAAAACGGACGTCTAAAATAAAGAGTCCAGTTGTAATGATAATCCCCAAAATACTTGCTTCGATAAATTTTGCGAAAATATAATCACCTAACTGCTTATTAAATTGGTGACTAAGAATATAGAATTTTTCAAAAACACTATTAGGAGCAAAACCAAGAAACTTTTTTCTAAATGAGCCAAAATCTTTCAACAGAAAGAATACAAATAATGGAATAACAAATATCCACTCTAGCGCTCGTGAGAGAAGATTTGGTACCGCGATTAATAGTGAACTTACACCATTTTTAATGTAAGCAAAACCATCCGTTACATAGCTATCCTGAAGCTCAAACCCTGTTTTTTCTTGTACTTTGGTTTTAACTTTAAAATATTCTTTTTTTACATAGGATTCAATTTTCGGAGTGTAGTATTGAATATTATTTGCTTCACTCGAAATAATAGGAACAATTTTTACAATCGGGTATGTAGAAAAGAACAAGAGCCCTACAAGTATCAATAGAGCACTTAGTGTTCTCGAAATACCAATCTTAATTAACTTCTGCATAAAAGGATTTAATACCAGATATATAATATAGGAAATAATCAACGGTACTGTTATACGCGGGAGAAACACAAGTATTGATATCGTTACCAGTGTCATCAAAATAAAGAGTATTAATTTGACAGTATCTTTCGGATTATTGGTTTTTATCAGCATTTTCTTCTTCCAGTACTTTTACTCTATCTTTTAATTTTCTTACTTCTTGTGTTACAGAATAAAGCCTGTTTGAAATAATTAGTGAAATTGATTGCAGTAGCTTTGATGCAATTACTGGTCTCTCATTGATTATAATATCAAGGTCAGGCTTAAAGATTCCAAGCAGCTCACATGGCTCCTTCGCAACTGCAGTAGCATTTCTAAGATGTCTTTCTTGCAAAAGTGCAAGCTCGCCAAAGTAGTCATTTTTTTCTAAGCTTACAACGACTTTACTATGGAGCTCTGTTGTCTCACCTGTTACGGAGTGATCATTTTCGATCACAATATCGACATTACCTCTGACAATAAAATAAAATCCCACCCCAAGGTCATTTTCTCTAAAAATAATATCACCTTTCTCAAAAGTACGACTATGAAGAGCTTTCGAGAGCTCCCAAAGTTCGTAATCAGAAAAGTTTTTAAATACTTCAAGGTTTCTTAGAAATTTTGGAATTTTATTTTTAGCAGTTTTCAACAAAGGGTTTATTTGCCAAAAAAATTTAAGAAGACTGATATCAACTCTATCTATTTTTCTATCTTCAATATTTTTTTCGTATGACATATATATCCTTAATTAAAGTACGCCTAACTCAGTTCTCTTTACCCAACCAGCATATTCTATGGGCGAAGAAATTAACATCCAATCTTCGTATGATTTTTCTATTATTAGCTTTTGCCCTTCAGTCATTTCTTTCAATACTGGATAAATATCAGAAGGACCTTCGTATACGTCAGTCTTCTTAATATTAATTGCGACCTTATATTTCGAGTCAATATATGTCACTTTTCCAATCACAGGAAGAAATGATATTAGAACAGCAATTGCAAAGTATAAGTTCTTCTCTATCACTCTCGACTTTCTTAACAATGTTGCAACCAAGCAAAAAACTAGTGAAATGAAGAGAAATAACCCAACTGATGAAGTAACAGCAAAATCAAGGACGTTACCACTTGTCTTGCTACTTCCAGCACTAACAACCTTAACAACACTGTCTAGATTTTTATCAAGGCCTGGGTAATTGAAGCCTATCTTCTTCGCTTTCTCAAGATTATATCGCGCGGCACCAAACTCATTACTGCGTGCTAATACTGTTCCCAAATTATAATGAAATTGACCTAAATCTACGTCATTTTTGATCGTGATTAGACCATCTTTTACTTTGTCATATTTGCCATTTAAATAGGCTTGTTCTAATTCTTTTAATGTTTTATTTGTGTTACTATCTGCCATGAAAGTATTATCCTTTTACAATAATAAGTTTGCAAGTTGGTGATAATTCTACCCTATAGATAAAGGAATAACATATGATTAACGGAGTAAATTCTGAAGAAATTCAATCAAATATAAATAAACTCTTTTCTTCTATTCTCAAAGAACAACAAAAATATACAGCAATAAAAGCAGCCGATGAGGATAAGAAACATCTTACTGAAGAAAAGTTAGCTGAATACACAAAAAACAGAGGAAAAGGTTTCTTTTATAATTATCTTTCAAGTGGAAGGGGGCATGGTCCATTCACTGAACTCATTGATGGATCAGTTAAACTTGACTTAATTGGTGGGATTGGACCAAATATTCTTGGTCACTCTCACCCACTTTATATTAAAGCTCACCTTGAAGCTGCATGCTCTGACACAATCATGTGTGGAAACTTGCAACCATATCAAGAGGCGGCAAACTTAACAAATCTTCTGATTTCCAAAGTTCAAAAAAGTAAACTTAGAAACTTTTGGTACACAGGTTCTGGATCTTTTGCGAATGATTTAGCGCTTAAACTAATTTGGCAAAAGAAAGACCCGGCTTATCGCCTTATTGCTTTCACAAAAGCTTTTGCAGGAAGAAGTGTTGCAACTCAAGATATCACTTACAATGCTAGCTACCGTGAAGGCATGCAAACAGCTGTTAACGTTGATCACGTTCCACACTTTGACCAAACTAATCCAGAAGGCTCTGCTCAAAGAACAATCGATGCTCTCAATGAAGTTGTTAAACAACATCCAGGACAGCATTGTGCGATTATGCTTGAATTAGTTCAAGGAGAAGGTGGATTCATCTTTGGAGAAAAAGATTATTATGTTCAAATTTTTGAATGGGCTAAAGCACACGGCTTATATATTTGGATTGATGAAGTTCAAACTTTTGCAAGAACAAAAGAACTTTTTGCATTTCAAACTTTAGGCCTAGATGAATATGTTGATATCGTAACTGTTGGTAAGGCCCTTCAGTGTTGTGGTACTCTCTACTCAGATGAGCTTAATCCAAAGCCAGGTCTTATCGCAGGAACATTCAATGGTTCACTGACTGCACTAAATGCTGGAGAGAAAATTGTCCGTTATTTGACAGAAGGTAACTTCTATGGAGAAAAAGGGCGCATGGCCGAGCTTGAGCATACTTTCATCTCTCGCTTAAAACATCTTGGAGCAACATCATGTAAGGGAAAAATCACTTATGCTGGTGGTATTGGAACGATGATTGCTTTTGAAGTTGGTGACTCATCAGGTCCTGTTACAACTAAGTTTGTTAAGGATCTCTTTGATCGCGGACTTCTTGTTTTCACTGCAGGTAGCGCACCAACAAGAGTTAGAATGCTATTACCTGTTTGCCTCACAGATGAACAAATTGATATCGCACTTAAAATTATTGAAGAAACAGTAATTGAAACTATAAACTAGGATTTCCATGTTTAGATTAAGATCAGTAGCACTAGAAGATTTAAACGACTTATACGAACTCAGTTTGCTTTATACTTTTATCAATCTTCCTGCAGACAAGGAACTGATAGAAAATAAGATTAAAAGCTCACTTCAAAGTTTTTTAGATCCCGATGATGATTTCTCTGAAAATCATTACATCTTTGTTCTTGAAGACCTAGCGACTAATAAAGTAATCGGTTGTTCCATGATTCATTCACAACATGGAACTGAGGATGAGCCGCATTTCTTTTTAAAAGTTTCTCAAGAAAATAAATTTTCACAATCAATCAATACGGGTTTCATTCATGGTACGTTAAAGTTAGGAATCGATACAGATGGACCAACTGAGATTGGTGGTCTTATTTTAAATCCTGACTACCGTGGCAATCCAATGAAACTTGGTAAGCAATTATCTTTCGTTCGATTTCTCTACATGGCGATTTTCCCTGAGCGTTTCAAATCAACTATCCACTCGGAACTTATGCCTCCATTTGATCGCGATGGGAAGTCTCCTCTTTGGGAGGCAATTGGTAGACGTTTTCTCAATATGGAATATCATGATGCTGACATCCTAAGTAGAAAAAACAAAGAATTTATTCTTAGTCTTTTTCCAACCGGTACAATATATGAGACTTTACTTCCAATCGAAGCAAGAAATGCAGTTGGGAAAGTAGGAAAAGATACTCTACCTGTTAAGAATATGCTTGAATCTATAGGCTTTGAGTATAATCACGAAGTCGATCCATTTGACGGAGGCCCACACTACCGTTGTGAACTTAAAGATTTAAAACCAGTTAAAGAATTATTTAAGGCAACTATCAGCTTCGCTGACTCACCAAAATCTTCTTGGTTCCTTGTCCACCTGAATAAGAGTCCCTACAGCTTTGAAGCCGTTTGTGTTAAAGGAAATCGTGATGGTGAGAACTTGATCATCAATTCAAAGTTCAAGTCTCTTTTCAAGGACGTTGATGGTGCTCAAACTTTTACAACTATTCCAATCTAGAGAGGTTATATGTTTAAACTATTAGGTAACTATTACTACGGAAAATATACTCAACCAATTACGACAGGTGCAGGTGCTACTGAAATATTTATAAAAAGAGAATGTCCTAGTGACACAGATATTACACTTTGGACACTTCCTGTTGATTATTCGCATGTTGATGATGTGATTGAGTCGTCAGTTAAAGGTTTTAAAACTTGGAGAAACACTTCCCTAGAAGAAAGGATTCAAATTTTAAGAAACTACCAAAGTATTTTAAAAGACAAATTTGACGATATCGCAAAGTCTATTGCACTCGAAGTTGGTAAACCACTTTGGGAAGCAAAAACAGAAGCAAACTCACTTATTGCAAAAGTTGACGTTACAATTTCTGACTCTTTGCCACGAATTGAGTCTAAGACTTTTAATAACATCATGCCTGATACAAATGGGTACGTGCACTTTAAGCCGATCGGTCCATCACTGATTATCGGCCCCTTCAATTTCCCATGCCATTTAGCTAACGGACAAATTCTAAGTGCTCTAATCTCTGGTAACTCAATCATCTTTAAGCCCTCAGAAAAGACTTGCTACAGTTCTCAACTCATGTTTGATTGCCTAGCAAAAGCAGGTTTTCCAGAAGGTGTAGTTAACTTGATTCAAGGCGATGGTGAAACAGCTAGACGTCTTTTAAAGTCAAAAGAGATTAAAGGTGTCTTCTTCACTGGCTCAAAAGATGTTGGTCTCAAGATCCTAGAAGCAACACATTCGGACTTATCAAAACTTGTATCCCTTGAACTGGGTGGTAAAAATACTGCAATTGTTGATGAAACAGCTGATCTTGACTTTGCTCTTGAAGAACTAATTAAAGGTGCTTTTTTAACTGCTGGTCAACGTTGCACTTCTACCGCCATTGTCGCTATTCACGAATCAATTGCAGATGATTTTATTAATCGTTTTCATGATTTAGCGAAGAGACTAATTGTTGATCACCCTCTCGATAGTGAAGTAGAACCATTTATGGGTCCTCTAATCGACCAACGTTCTGTTGATCAGTATTTGCTCTTTATGGGAATGGCAAAGCGTGAAGGAATTCAAGAAATAATGCGTGGAAAGCACCTTGAAAAAGCGAAACATGGTTACTATGTAACACCATCGATTCATCGTACTGATAAGTTTGATCCAAAATCACATTTCTTAACAAGTGAAATTTTTGGGCCTAATTGTACATTTATCACTTACAAAAACTTCGAAGATGCTATTGATATTGCAAATAGTACAGAATATGGTCTTGCGGCTTCTGTCTTTACTAAAGACCCAGAACGCTTCAAGTATGCTGTTCAAAATATAGATAGTGGTCTTATTAACTTAAATAGATCAACAGTTGGAGCTAGTGCAAAACTTCCATTTGGTGGGGTTAAAAACTCTGGAAACTACCATCCGGCAGCTGTAACGACTATAGATTCATGTGTATACCAAATGGCGACACTCGAAATTTATAATACTCAGGCAACAGGTAATATTCCTGGACTAATGAATAGTTAATATTGTTTTTTATCGATAAGAACACCGGCTCGGGAAGATTTTGTTAGATCATCTTTCAAAATCTTCTCCTGCTCAATGTCTACATTGGCATTTTTCATATATAAGCCCATGACTTCTTTCTTTTTAAGCTTGGACTGAACATATTTAAATCTTTCTTTTTCGTTTAAGATGAAAAGTGAAGTTACTACAGACTCACCTTTTTTATTAACAGCCGTATTTTCGAATTCTTTTTTATGAAAGAAGTGCTCAATATATTCGCACACCTCAGAACCAGCAACTTCATACACCCTTTCAACTTCAGCAACATCTTCTTGCTTCTTATTAAAAGGTAGAATCTTTGCACCCTCACCATTTTCTGCAAAGCTTGGTAGAGCATCATCCTCGTAAAGGTCCATAAGGTCCGTCAAGGCCCTTCTCGAACTTCCAGTAGAGGCATTCGTCAGCTCAGCAATTTCTTCTGGCGTCAGAATTCTAAGAATGTCGGTCAAAAATGATAATGCTGCCATTATTTTTCCTATAGTACCCGACTATACATATCGGTCTTTTCCTAATTTATTTTAATATATTTTCACCTTTGTCGTGATTTCAGGAGCTTATTTGCAAAAAACTATATTTGACCACTAGACAAAGAGGGAAAATATCATTATAAATTAGGATACTTAGATCAATGTTGGGATGTGGCGCAGCGGTAGCGCAGTAGACTGTTAATCTATTGGTCCGGGGTTCGAATCCCCGCATCCCAGCCATTTTTAAATCATCGTGAAAAAAATCAATCTTCTATCTACTAAATACCATCAATCTCTTTTTAAGAGTTTACGTAGACAATATTCTGATAATATCGATATGTATCGTGATGATGTCGAAGAAGATTATGAGAATACTCACCTCACTGATTCGTTTCAAAATTTTTTCAAAGAAGCTATTTTCAACTCCAACCTTGATGAGTATTGCGCTCTTAATTGGTATTGGTTCCAGCTAATTGAAAAGATGGTCCATGTCATTGGTCTGCATGAAGAATTAGTTGTTTCTGATGATTTTAATTTGTCAGATTCTGAAGATGAGCTTTTTAATTTTTGGAATGAAAGTGATTATGCAAAGAGCTTCCTTACGCAGCTAAATGATACAAAAGACTTACTTCTTGTATCAAAGTCACACTTGTTACTACTCGAGCAGCAAATAATTGGCTTCTATTTATTACATATTGGCTTTATTCCTAATCAAGAAGCTACATACTATAATATTCCAGAGATTGGCGATGGCGAGAATAGGGTTTATAGCTATCGTTTAAACGCATTCTTCTCAGATGTCGGAACTCGAGAAGGACATATTGTTTCTTTAACAACAGATGTAGATACACTTTATGTTAATGGCAAGAAAGAAACAAACTCAATCAATCTCTTTAGTGATGAGCTTCTTTTACTTTCTTCGTCTTCAGATATTGATAGTGAGCTTCAGACAATTACATCCTCTGTAAATAAGGCTTTAACTGTACTCAAAGAGATCGCTCCAGATCTTCATGAGACTTTCACAAGCTTTACGAAGTATATAATTCCAATTAATGAAAAAGGAATCGTTAGCTATTCAATGCAAATGCTTCCAGGTTATTCATGCATCAATATGTTTGAGCGCGATTTTGTTGATCTAATTGATGATCTTCTTCATGAAAATGGTCACCATTTCATGAATGCTATTTTAAATCTTGAAGAATTGATTCATGAAGATGATGAGAAGATCTATTATAGCCCATGGAGGCGTGCTCTAAGACCTATCCGTGGCATCTATCACGCATATTTTACATTCTATTGGGCCTATGAACTTTTCTACCGCCTGGCGCTTTTCATTGAGCAGAATCCTGATCAACAACACTTTAATGAATCTGAAGTACTTAAAATTCAGACTCGTTTCATTGAAGAATATTACATGTTAACTTTCTGCGAATCTGATATGAAGAAAGCCAATAAAGACGGGAAGCTAACAATTGAAGGTTTCGAAGTTTTCAAGATTATTCATACACGTATTGAAAGTCATCACCAAAGTGTTGAGGCTATTGAGAACAGAATTCAATCAGCAGAAATTAAAGAACTGAAAGAACATTTAGCTCAAACAAAATCACATTATTTATAATATGTTTTTTAAAGAATTCATTCGAGACTGCATTTCATTTGCAGGCATCATCTCACCTTGAGTCGAAGCTATTTCTATCCCTGCCTTATAAACATCAATTGCAACATGATAATCTTTTAACGCCTCAAGAATTTTACCTTTTAAAAGATAAGCCTGTGAATATTTTGGTTTTACATTTAAAACCACTTCTACTTTGGCTAGAGCATTCTCATAATCATCACGTTTATAGAAAATATCTGCTAGACCAAAGTTTGCAATATCATCCTCCGGATCTATCTCAAGGACTTGATAGAACATTCCTTCTCTGCGCTTCAGGTCTTCTAATTCCTGCTGCTTCTTAGCCTCTATCTCTTTTTTTAACTTCGCCTCATCTCCAAATTTTTTAAAACTTGCCACTGTTGCTAAAGATTTTTCTTCCTCTGCCTCTTCAATTTTGCCAAGCTTCATTAGGTATAAAGACTTATTTGTATGGGCCATTACCGAATCTGGATCGACTTCTAGAAGCTCATCCATTACGTCGATTGCTTCTTGAAATTTATTCTGCTGCCCTAAGATTGCACCTTTAACTTCATAAGCATCGGCGAACTTAGGATTTAACATTTGAACAGACTGAATCAGCTCAAGTGCATGGGCTTCATCCCCATAATGAAATATTTCAATTGCTCTATGATAGAGATCATCTGCTAATTGGGTATGATCAAGTCCGCCGAGTGGAGCACTTGTATGAATAATTAGTTTTTTTCCATCAAAGAAGTATTCCTTGCCGTTCACACGGTGTTTTCTTTGAAGGTTAACTTCCTTATAAAACTTGTCATTAAACTTAACAGACTTAGTACCTGAAATAGTGTCTTCTTCTAATTGGAATTCATTTGAAAAATCAGTTTCACAACTTACCCAACAAGGATATTTCGCCGCCCCACGACGAGTCTCAATCTTAGAAACTGTTTCTTGTCCTAGAAAGCACCCTTTTTTATAATCAACTGCGAGCTCATTAAGACGAGTATCATTAATTAAAGTTCCAAGAGTAATTGTATGACCAAGAGATGGCCATGCAGAAAGAAGATAAAGCTCTTCTAAATCATTATCAGAAACTCCTTCACTTTCTATTTCAACAAAAGAAATAAGAGCAGGAAGATTAAGATAATTTCCTCTACTCACATCTTCAAAAGTTTTATCTAGAGCCTTAAAACCGAAATAAAATTTTGGTTCACGTTCATCATGCACAATCTCAACTTCTTCCATAATAAGAAATTTATCTAACTCTGAGATAATTGAATCTTGTAGCTCAGGCTGTGAAATAATAAGAAATTGATCCTCATTTTTTACAAGGTAGAAGAAACTATGAATTCTTCCGTTACGGTCAAGTCTTGCATTAAGCTGAAAAGAACCGACTGCTAACTTATTCAGGTCGTTAGTTAATTGCCGCTGTAAAAACTCTTGAGCATCAACTCCTCTAACTATGACAGAAGAGAATTTTTGTGCACTTTTATATAATTTTTTAGAATTGTAGATATTTCGCATTTTTATACTGTGAACGATTCACCACATCCACACGTATTTGTTGCGTTTGGATTAACAAAAACAAATCCCTTACCATTAAGACCATCTTTATAATCTAGTTCAACGCCCTTTAGGTAAATTGAAGATTTTGGATCAATAAATACTCTCAGTTTTCCAAACTTCATTTCGTTGTCTTTATCTTTTTTCTCAGAGAAATCAATTTTATAAGATAAACCTGAACAGCCACCCCCGACAACGCCAAGTCTTAGACCAATAGTCTCAAATGACTTGCTCTCTTTTTCAAAGATTTCAGTAATATGTGCGATTGCTTTTTCTGATATATTTACTATGTTTTCCACTTTTTACCTCTAAAGTATGATCTACTTTCTTATTATAACATTTCTTACAATATTTTCCTACTTTCAGCAACTTCTCCACATGCTATACTTAAATACAAGGATTTAGCCATGGCGATTAAACTTTTAATAGAGGTTGATGACAGTACATCTGTAGTGGAGTTAACCAACCGCGCTTATAAGCTTGGACGTTCAAGCAAGGCTGACCTGCGTCTCAATGATAGTCTTATTTCCGGTATTCACTGCGAAATTTCAATGACTAGAAATGCAGTCATCAATGTTCGAGACCTTGAGTCAACAAATGGCACCTTTATTAACGGTTCAAAAATTGTTTCCCAGAAATTTTTCATTGGGGATACTCTCACTATCGGTAAGTATTCGATCTCTATCGACATTAAGTCACTTACCCAGAAGGAATATAAATCATTTTATAATGCTGAACGAACAAGTATCCGATTTATCGATGCTGGACTCAAAACAAAATCTATTCAACACAATATTTATGAAGAGACCAAGAAGAACGTTGTTAAAGATGAAAGTCAAAATATTAAAGATATAAATTTAAATTTTGAAACTGCATCACACAGCCAACTTGCGGCGCCAGAAAAGCCCCATGCGGCCTCAAAACTGGACCCAGTCCCTAGTGAAAACAATGAGCCAGAAGACATCGAACAGAAAACAGATGTTGCTCCTAATGACTGTGAATTTGGTTTTCAAAATCCTACAATTTCTCAAATGAAGATAATTCATGACCCTAAGGAAGCGGTAGAAGAAGATGAAAGCTTATCCTTATTAGCAAGTAGCACTAAGAACGGCTATAAATCATCGGGCCAAACACAGTTTTTGCAATTGTCTGACAAAACAGGAACTAGAAATAAAATTAATAAGAAAAAACTTTCAGAGCCACGTCCAAAGAAAACTAAAAAAAAGGAAAAGAAGAAATCTCTTCTTGAGAAAATACTCGGAATATTTAAAGGTTAACTAAGATTTACTTTTCTTTCCCTGCCAAATCGTTTCTGCAATACCCTCTTGAAAATTTGCATATCTCGCGACAACAAAAAAGTAATCTGAGAGTCTATTAAAAAACTGCAGCACAACCTCGGGAACTTCATCAACATTATCTGCAGCGAAGTGAACTGCATTTCTTTCAATCTGCCTTGCTAAGGTTCTACAGACATGAAGTTGCGAGGCCATTAGGCAACCGCCTGGCATAATAAAATTCTTAAGCGCAGGTAGCTGTGCCTCAAGTTGATCGATAAGACTTTCTAATTCAGTAATATCACTTTTAGAAATTGTCGGTAATTGAAACTTATCGCGTTCTTTTGCAAGACATGCAATATTACTTCCAATATCAAATAGACGACTCTGTAGTTCGCCAAGGTAGTCAAAAGCTTGATGTTGCTGTTTTGCTGATTTAAAACTTAGAGCTAAACCAACATGAGAATTCAAAGAGTCAATATCCCCGTACAAGTGAATACGAGCATTTGATTTTTGAACTCTTTCTCCTCCAACAAGAGAAGTTGTTCCATCATCACCAGTCTTTGTATAAACCTTGGCCTTCTTCATTACTACATATTCCTTCTATACTTCCCACCAACTTCATAAAGAACATTAGTAATTTCACCTAATGAACAGTACTTCGTTGTATAGAGAAGTTCTTCAAAAATATTTCCATTTCTTAGAGCTACTTCTTTAAGTCTTGATAATGCCTCTATAGATTTTGAAGCATTTCTTTCTTTGAAAGAATTAAGTCTATTAATCTGATCATTTTTTTCTTCATCTGAGCATCGAGAAATTTCAATTTCTTGATTTAGCTGCTCTTCAATATTATCTGCGATATATGTATTTACACCGATAATTGGGAATTCCCCTGAGTCTTTAAGAGTTTCATAATGAAGTGATTCTTCTTGAATCTTACTTCTTTGATACATACTTTCCATTGCTCCAAGAACTCCACCTTTGTCAGAAATTCTCTCAAACTCTGCCAGAATTGATTCTTCAACAAGATCTGAAAGCTCTTCTATAATATAAGCTCCCTGCATTGGATTATCTGTTTTATTCAGACCAAACTCTCTATTGATGATCATCTGAATTGCCATTGCTCTTCTTACTGATTCTTCCGTAGGTGTCGTGATCGCTTCATCATAGGCGTTCGTATGAAGTGAATTACAGTTATCACTTAGTGCGAGATATGCTTGAAGAGTAGTTCTAATATCATTGAAATCTATCTCCTGTGCATGTAATGACCTACCAGAAGTTTGAATGTGGTATTTGAACATCTGCGATTTTGTACTCGCACCATATTTATCTCTTAATGTTACGGCCCAGATCTTACGAGCAACTCTACCAATTACAGAATATTCAGGGTCTAGACCATTAGAGAAAAAGAATGAAAGGTTCTGGCAGAAGTCATCAATATTCATTCCACGAGATAAATAATACTCCACAAATGTGAAACCATTAGAAAGTGTAAAAGCTACCTGCGTGATTGGATTAGCTCCTGCTTCAGCAATATGGTAACCACTAATAGACACTGTGTAGTAGTTTCTAATGGCATTCTTACAGAAGTACTCCTGTACATCTCCCATCATTTTTAATGCAAAATCAAGAGAGAAGATGCATGTATTCTGCGCCTGGTCTTCTTTAAGAATATCAGCCTGAACAGTCCCTCTGACATTTCTCATGATTTCAATATATTTATCATGATCAAAAACATCGTCCCCAGTTAGTTTCTGCGAAATTGCAGTGTTCATAAACAGGGCTAAGATTACTGGCGCTGGTCCATTAATAGTCATTGATACCGATGTATATGGGTCAGAGAGATCAAAGCCATCAAATAGTAACTTCATATCATCAAGAGTCGCGATCGATACACCCGCCTCACCGATTTTCCCAAAGATATCTGGTCTTGTGTCTGGGTCTTCTCCATACAACGTCACAGAGTCAAAAGCAGTCGATAACCTTTTCGCTTTATCGTTTTTAGAAAGATAATGAAATCTCTTATTTGTTCTACCTGGTCCACCTTCTCCAGCAAACATTCTTTTTGGATCTTCATCAGCTCTCTTAAATGGGAAAATCCCAGAAGCATATGGAAACGAACCAGGAAGGTTCGACTTACGAATGAAGTTATATGTATCAACTAATGATAAGAATTTCGGATAACCAACTTTTGAAATTTCACTTCCACTTAAGCTTGTATACTTTGTTGGAACTTTAATTTCTTTACCTCTAACCGTGTACGTAAACACACCTGCTTTATATTGATCAGTTGTTGATTTAAATTGTTCTAGCTCAGCAAACACGTCTTCTGGTATTTGTTCTTTGATTTCGTTAAATTTCGCCACAAGTTCTTTTGACTCAACTAACTCAATACATTTCTGAAGAGCATCATAATCTTTAAGAAGCTCCACTCTTCTATTGGTCTCTTGATTATAATCGCGACAAGTTTTCGCAATATCTCTTAAATATAAGCTTCTTTCTGCTGGGATAATTTTAGTTTTATCACTTGGCTCTTTTTGCTTAGACATATCTGCAAGATCTGCAACTTGAAATTCAAATGCAGACGCGATATCAAAGAATAGTGCGTTTACACCAAGATCGTTAAACTTCGAAGCCATCGTTCCATAAATTGGAAGTCCATCATCTTCAGGAGATCCTGGGTGACCTGCAAATAATTGATGATTACGTCTATACTGCTTTCTAATGTCACGAAGTGCATCTTCTGAGCGTGGTTTTTCAAATTTATTTAAAACAATGAAATCAGCCTGTTCTAACATTTCAATTTTTTCAAGCTGAGTTGCAGCTCCATAGTCGGGAGTCATTACATAAATACACTTATCGGCAACAGTTGTAATTTCATCAGATGCTTGCCCAATCCCCGAAGTCTCAACAATGATCAGGTCAAACTCTTGTGACTTTAAGAAATCAATCGTTTTAGAAATTTGCGGTGAAAGTTCAGTCTTAGAATCTCTTGTCGCTAAAGAGCGGATATAAAAGTTTTCAAACGAAGCTGAACCAAGCCTAATTCTATCCCCAAGGAGTGCACCTTGTGTCTTTTTCTTTGTTGGGTCAACAGAAACTAGAGCAACTTTTTTATCTTTATAATATTGATGAAACCTTAGTAGTAACTCGTCAATTAGTGATGATTTACCAGCTCCACCAGTACCTGTGATACCAAGCACAGGTGTATTTTTTGAATTAACATCAAATGGTAACTCACCTTTATCTTCAATATATGTAATTACTTTTGAAACTTCTGTTCTGGAAAGGTTCTTACCTTGAAGTGACTTGAAATCAACTCCTTCAATTGTTGAGTAGGTTGCCTTTTCAATCATGTCGTCAATAATTCCCTCAAGACCTAATTTCATACCATCTTCAGGAGAATAGATTTTTGTAATACCAATTTCATGTAGTGCTTTAATTTCCTTTGGAGTGATTACTCCACCACCACCGCCAAAAATCTTAACGTGTTTTGCACCTGCTAGATCAAGCAACTCGCGAATATACGCGAAGTACTCATTATGCCCTCCTTGATAAGAGCTTAATGCTACTGCATGGACATCTTCATATAGAGCAGCATCCACAACTTCCTGTGCAGATCTATTGTGCCCAAGGTGAATTACCTCTACACCCTTGGCCTGTAAAAGCCTTCTCATAATATTTATTGATACATCGTGACCATCAAATAAGCTGGCGGCCGTAACAAATCTTAATCGTTTCATCGATAAACCCTTGAAATTCTGTATATTTAAATGTTAATAACTTATTGATAAGCGACTATACCTCATGTATTTTATACAGGCAAAAACAGCTTTAATCTAATACCTATTTGAGGTAAAATTCTATTTGTAGAATTACAGAGGAATAATATTATGAGTGACGAATCAGTACTAGTAGAAAATCCATATCACCCAGCGCGTCTAAAGCCGGCTCGTAAAGGTAAGAAGGGTCCAAAGCTATTAGCTGTTGTTCATCAGTCAGGTTGTACTGGATGTGAAGTTTGTATCCAAGGTTGTCCGGTTGATTCAATCGAACTTGTACCTGGACCAAATCCGTCAAACCCAGGCTTTAACCAGACAGTAGAAATTGATCTTGCAAGATGTATCGGTTGCCAAAACTGTTCTCAAGATTGCCCATGGGAAACAATCACAATGTATGAGCAGCAAGATGCTTATATTGCGTGGGGAATGGAAACTTTAAAATCAGAACTTTATATTCCAGAAACTCAACTTGAAAAAATCAATTCTGAGTATGGAATTTCATTAGATAAAGAAGAAGCTCCAGCAGAAGAGAGTGTTTAAGCAACACTCTCATTTTTCTTTTTTCTCTCTTCCAAAAAATAGTCAATTAAATAAATTCCGGCAGCAATTGAAATAGACGCATCAGCTACGTTGAAAGTAGCAAAGTGGTACGTCTTAAAATAAAAATCAAACATATCGACAACGAAGTCCATTGAAATTCTATCAATTAAATTACCAACAGCCCCCGCAAATATCATACTGAATGAAAGACATTGAAGAAGTGACTTCTTTCTAGTGTCCCATATTAGATAAAGGAACCAAAAACAAGCTCCAACAGGAACAACTTTGAATAAAATAAGTCTTATCCAATCAGGGAATGCTCCACCCATGCCAAAAGCGACACCAGGATTTCTCACGTATGTAAGGTTAAAAAAACCAGGTATCACATTTACCGATTCACCCAAGTTAAAGTTTGATTGAATTGCACCTTTAGAAAATTGATCAGCAAGGATGATACCTACAATCAGTAGGCTCATCTTCCATATTCTATCCATTATATATTCCTAATAAAAATCTTTTGGATTAATCTCGTATTTTTCTATCTTTCTAAGAAGTGTCTTCTTAGGGATATTTGCCTTAAGGGCTGTCTGATTAATCTTTCCTTTAAATAATCTCAATGCCTGAATAATAAACTCTTTTTCAAACATATCTTTCGCTTCTTGGAAATCAAGACTAACATCTCCAGCATCCCCAAAATTTGCAAATGTAAACGAGTATGCACCGTTACTTGTACCTTTCTCACGACTTGATGACTCAGAAAGAACAGAGTCTTTAATCTCATTGTAATCAATGATTGATTCTTCTCTATGATCTTCCTGAACTGTATTTCCTGCACTTCTTCTTACAACTTCAGGTAGAGAAGAAACATCGATCTTATCACCCGACTCGATAATAAAGGCGTGCTCTATTACGTTTCGAAGCTCTCTAATATTTCCTGGCCATGCATAACCCTTAAGTACAACTTCTGCCGCATCTGTTAACCCTGAGATATTAAGGTTATGAACATTATTAAAGTAAGCAACATAATAGTTAATCAAATATGGAATATCTGATGTTCTATCTCTAAGAGGTGGGAGATAAACAGGCAGAACATTCAAACGATAGAATAAATCTTCTCTGAATGTTCCTTCTTTAATCATTTCTTCAAATGGCTTATGTGAAGCAGCGATTACTCTTACATCACACTTAACATCTCTATTTGCACCAACTGGTGTAAAAGTCTTTTCTTGAAGTACTCTGAGAAGTTTTACTTGCATCGTTGGTGAAACATCACCAATTTCATCTAGAAATATTGTCCCACCGTCTGCAAATTGAAATTTACCAATCTTTCTTTCTGTTGCACCAGTAAATGCACCTTTTTCATGCCCAAAAAGTTCAGATTCGATTAAGTTATCAGGGATTGCTGCTAAGTTAATAGTTACAAACTTCTCATCTTTTCTTGGCCCATTGAAGTGAATGGCCTTTGCAACAAGTTCCTTACCTGTACCAGACTCACCTCTAATTAATACTGGAGTATTAACTTGTGCAAGCTTGCTGATAACATTAAAGACTTTTTGCATTACATCTGATTCACCAACAAACTTATCTTCACCTCTTCCAAGAGAAAGTGTTGGTGCTGAGAACCCAACCGTTTCAACAAGTGATCTCGCCTTCAATGCTCTTTTAATTAAAGCAACGAGGTTCTCTGAAGTGATTGGCTTTTCAAGATAGTTATAAGCTCCTTCTTTTACTACTTTTACAGCATCTGTTACATTCGAGTAAGCCGTTAGAATAATAACAATAATTGAAGGATCATATTTCTTGATCTCCGTTAATGCTTCGATACCATCCATTTCAGGCATGTTAACGTCCATAACAACAAGATCATATTTTTCTTTATAAACAGCACTGAGTGCTTCTTTTCCGTTATCTGCAACATCAACAGCGAAGTGATGAAATTCAAGTGCTTCTTTAACTGAACTTTGTAGAACTTTATCATCATCTACTACTAATACCTTGTGCATACTTTACTCCAATTATTTATTCACTAATTTTACTAAAAACGTTGTACCTTCGTTGAGTACCGAGCTGGCTTCAATTGTTCCACCATGTAACTCTACGAAATATTTTACCAGATAAAGACCAAGTCCGCTTCCTTTAATCTTGTGACTCGCATCGTTTTTTACCCGATAAAATTTCTCAAAAATATTCTTAATGTCATCTTCCGGAATTCCTACTCCACTATCTGATATTTCTATATAAACCCAGGCCTCGTCATCCCATGTTTTCACAGTAATGCTCGTACCGTGTCCCGAATATTTTATCGCATTCTCAACAAGATTTGAAATAACTCTCTTAATAAGTACAATGTCGATATCAATTGGATATAACGGACCTAGCTCAACATTCATGATCATCTCTTTCTGCTTAGCTTCGTATTCTAATTCATCAACAATTGCTTCAATGATAGTGTTAACATCTTTAGACACAAGGTTAATTGAAAGGTTCCTCGACTCTACCTTGGTTAGGTCCAAGATTGATGTTATGAAGTTATTTAATTCCTTTGTGGAATCGAAGATAGACTTAAGTGATCCCAATAAATGATCGTCTCCAGAGGCTTTATACCTTTGGATGGCATTATCCGCCACTCCTGCGATCTTTGCTACAGGTGTCTTAAGGTCATGGCTCATAAGTGATATGAAGTTTTGCTTTAAGTTTTCAACCTGCTTTAGGAGTTTTGTTTCCTCCTGAATAGCATAGCGACGTTGATACTCACCAATGGCCCTGAAAGGTACCCAGATATAATAGACAACAAAAATCGTTAATAAAAGATGAGTCATATAGAGCCAGTAACCCCATATCGCGAAGAGCAGATATGACCCAATAATAGTTCCAAGGATTGTAATTATTGTAATAATCAGTCCCATTGCGGGCTGAATACGAGATATTACCATACTGAGAAATACTGCAACAAGAAAAGATAACACTGCACTAACTGTAAAGGGGACCTGTTTTACAGTCTTACCATTTATTAGTGCATGTATGATATTTGCATGAAGACTCATTTTTGAAGCAAGCTGCTCTTCTTTATTATGAGGTGTTAGTAGAAAATCACCTGCATTAGAAATATAACTAGGACCAATCAGTACAATCTTATCTTTAAAGAATCCACGCGGAACATTTCCAACAACAACACGATGGAATGGAACTTTTTTCAAGTGACCTTTATTTTCAATAGGTGAAGTATAGTAACGAAATAATGCAAAACTCGCATCTGCTTCGGGAACGTAATAAACTCCCTTAACGTCATTTAAGCGTAGTCTTCTCTTACCTTTCAGTTTTAAATATTCACTCGCTGTCCAAAAGTGCAGCGTCTCTTCTCCTGATACATTTAAAACAGCTCTTCGAGAAACATCATCTTTTGAAAATTTACTACTATCAATATTGATAATTGCAGGTGAATATCCTATTTCCTGCAATCCTTTAGGCGGTACTCTCTCCCCCCAACCATCAATTTCCGTTGCAAATCTAAAGACCCCGCCACTCAATTGATAATCATTGATCTTCTTTTTCATCAACAACATACTTGTTTCTTCTGACTCTGTTATTGCGTCATTAAAGACGCCAAAGGCATTAACGATTTTCGGCTCATCTTGGAAAAGCCTATCGAGTAGTTTTAGATATGTTGTATATGTATATGGATAATTTTCACCTAAAAACTCATCACTTTCTTCGTCAAGAGTAATTACAACAATGTCATCTGTGAATGTTGTCCCGATGTCGTACTTAACTCTAAAATCATAAAAGACGGATTCAAGAGCGGGGAATTTATATTGTAATAGAACTACAATAAAAACGATTGTAAATATAAGAGGGTAATAATTTGTAAGTTCAATTTTTTTTAGTTTTTTAAAGTCTATCATCTAACGATCTCATCAAGGTTAAACCTTGTGACATCTTTATGAATTCTATTTTCAGCTGAAACCATATGTTCCAAATTATTATAACTATAGCCAAGCAATGGAATTCTTTCATTTGCCACAGTACTTATTTTCGCCTTAAATACAATTTGTGGCAAAGTCGTGACAAATTTTCCTGTGTATATAAACGAGCTTCGACAATTTTTAATAATCACTCGGTAAAAACCAGTAAATGGACTTAAAACATACTTCACTATATGCCCATCCAGTATTTTCCCTAATAACTGATCTAGAGGAAACCAGGTAACAAAGTATATCTTCTGTATTAAAACCTCTACCAAGCTTGCTAGTGTTTTAGAGTAAGAAAGCTCCAAATCAATCAATGAAATAATCTCCTCTTTTGAGTAATTCTCTAGCTCTTCTTGATTGATCAAAATTTTTGCCCCATTAAGAAGACCGACTCTCATCACTAGCGGGCAAGTTGACGACGAGTAAACAATAACGTCCCTGTCATCATTTCGGTACGAGAAGTTATTTATAATCTCCCTAAGGTCTGAGCCAAGTTGAGCAGATTTAACATTGTAAAAGAACAAGAAAATATATTCAGATGCCACAAGGTAGCCTGACCAAGCTATCACTGCTACATAGAATGCTGTTGTATAAGAATCTACTGTTGTCGTCAGAACGAGGACTATCATCGCCACTGCAACCATCACAAATTGGACTAACCCTATAAAAATCAATGACATTATTACTCTAAACAAAATTAATCCCCTATCAATATTACACAGAATCTAGTTCATTATAGACAAAATTTCTGATTCTAGCTATAAGCACTCAGGGGATTCCACACGAAACAAAACATGCCATAACCCATTAAAATAATTAATGTTTATGCAGCGCTGCTTATGTCGAATCTTTTTTTATGGTAAGAAGTCTTACTTGATTTTTATATATTATTGGGAGTTTTGAATGCAAAAGAGATTATTATTCGGTACTGCAGGGGTTCCAAATTCTACAGTTAAAAAGAATAACCCAATCGAAGGCGTTAAGCGTATTCACGAGCTTGGCCTAGATTGTATGCAGCTTGAATTTGCTCACGGTGTTAGAATGAAGGAAGAAGTATCTTCCGGATTAAGAAAGATTTCATATGAACTAGGTATTCCATTAACTTCTCATGGTCCATATTACATTAACTTAAATGCAAGAGAACAAGATAAGATTGACTCTTCAGTAGAAAGAATTATTCAAACAGCTAAGATCTCGGATCTTTGTGGTGCTGAATCAATGACTTTTCACGCTGCTTTCTACATGAAAGATTCTCCATACGATGTATTCGATTTAGTTGAAAAAAGTATGAACGTAATAGAAGAAAGACTTAGTCGTCTTGATATTGAAATTGAATTACGTCCAGAGCTTACTGGTAAAACTTCACAGTTTGGTTCTCTAGAAGAGCTTATTACTCTTACTAAGAATGTTGAATCTTGTAGACCATGCATGGACTTTTCTCATCTTCATGCAAGAACTGGTAAATTTAACTCAGAAAAAGAGTTTGATGAAGTTCTAGAAGTTTTAAAAACTGAGCTTGGATCACAATCAACAGATAATATGCATATTCATATTTCTGGTATTAGCACAAACTCTAAAGGTGATTTGAAGCATCTTAATCTTCAAGAGTCTAAATTTGACTGGAAGGCTCTTCTTAGATCTTTAAAAAAGTACGATGTTGCTGGTTACATGATTTGTAACAGTCCTAATCTTGAGAAGGACGCATTAATGCTAAAAGAATATTACAATTCACTATAAGAGAAAGCGGCTTAGGCCGCTTTTTTTATTTCAGGCCCCATAAAGAAATATGGACCATTGTCATTAAAGCCGAGATACAATTCAGCTGATATTTTAAAATAACTTTGGATAATATTGACGAAAGTCTCATCAAGATCTTTTAAATGATAGATTTGTTCTTTATTTTTTTGATCAAACACACCCCAGTTTTGTGGAATTTCCAAACATTTACCACCATACTCAAGGATATAGCATCCATTAGATTTTTTCTTGAATTCGATGGAGTTTATTTGAAGCTCTTGTTCTTTATAAAAAGAAGAATGTCGCGGAGTGAGCTTATATGTTTCATCCACTAGAAGTTTCAAATTTTGACTTTTTAATTTATCCGACAATATCATGTCAGTATTATCGGACTATCGTGAATAAAACTTAATTAATTGATTCGTAATCGTAGAAAGTTTTAATATCTGTAATTCCGAAGATCTTCCACTCGTTTTCAAGTCTTCGTAACTCAGCGATTTTCTTGACTTTTACCGTAACTCCAGTTTGACTTGCATCGGCCTTTGCACTGGCATCATATGATAAAGTATAAGTTATAAAACACTTATCCTCATCACACCTTTTAAAATCTATTGCTAATTTCTTCTTCTTAGCCTGCTTAACCTCGTTGAGATCACCGATGACTTTTTCATCGAGCCCTTCTAACTCTTGAAGTATTTCACCAGCAAAGTAATCTTTGAAGTCTTCTCTTGTTAGCTCTTTATTAAAACGATCATTAATGTAGCTTTGTAGAACTTCATCTGGCCCCGACTTTTTCATGCAAGAACATAAGACTAATAGAAGAATTAAATATTTCATAAATACACCTAAACTGAATAGTTTCTTTTGAAAATGATACTATACAATTCCTCCCATCCCAACTTTGAAGAAGAATCTGCCCTTTTCAACACTTGAATTCCTACACTCTCTTTAAATACAGTCACAATTTCACCTATGCCTGCAAATGTATTCCCTTCAAATATAATAAGAAACTCTAACCTTCCCCTTAAAATTTCTAAATTCTGGCATGGCTTTACAACAAAGCCCTCCTCATCAAAATTCGTAATCGCACCCTCAATTTCTTTTCCATTTTGAGTTAGTTTGATACGCATTTTTTTATAAGCTCCAACATCAAGTGCACCTTCTATATAGTTTTGACTGTAGAGGGCCTTAGATAGTTCATCCCTCATAAGGATGATGATGTTGAACGATGTAATTAGATAAATAAAGTTTAAAACGAGCTGAAATTTATCGTATGTGATCAAGAATATCGAGAACGTTTTATAAAATATAAATAATGAAAAAATAGAAAGAACTATTGTCGAACTGCTATTTACCAAGAGAACAGACAAAATTGTCAATCCAGCGATTACCAATAAAAGAGGTAGTCCTGCAACCAGTCCTATGAATCGATCTAAGTTTAAAGCTGAAATGTCAGCATCAAGTGAGAAACATACGTGTAAATATACAAATGACAAAATTACATAAAGTACTGTGTTGTAGATAATCAGATTTCTCTTATAGATTTTCATCAATTTTTTCCATCTAGTCTTTTATTGTTAATACGATAATATTACATTATGGAATACTATTTAGAAATAACAAATAGATGTATCGGTTGTGACAATTGCCGACTGATTTGCCCTGAGAATGCAATTTTTCAAAATGGCGATAAGTACATTATAGAGACTTGGTCATGTACGTTATGCAATGCTTGTGTCCTAACTTGTCCTGTTGAATGTATAAAAGAAAAATCTAAATCTGATCAATAATAGATTCAATTTCTATTGTGTGTTTTAATCTATCAATACATGTATCATACAGATCAAATCTTAAAATTCCATCGTCTATGTTATAGTTATTCAAATCTATACCAATGTTTTGGATGATACGTTCCATCTCTGTATCTGAATTTATAACATTGAAAATATTCTCTACATATTTCTCTTTTGTTCCATAGTCCCAAAACTTCACATCAGATGTCTTGTTAAAGAAATATATCTGACTGTTCTTTCGATAGTTGCATACACTATCAAAGAAACCACTCGCACCCTCTTTATAATCTAGTCTATCGAGATTAATAATACTCACACCAGAAAAGGTATAATAGTCTTTATCACCTTTTGGCTTTTCGATTCCAATCAACCGATTATTATCGCAAATTGTTTCATTATATTTTTCATTTTTATTAACAAGCATTCCATAAATTACAGAGTCGTTCCCCGATCTCACTAAGTCTAGTCCCTCTTCTATTTGTTCTTCACTTAGTAAGAAAAACTGATCTGAATTTACGACTGCAGTTATTGGTCCTACGACCTCTGAGCTAGCTTTTAAATTATGAATACAGCCACCACTACCAAGTAAGTCATCCTCAACTAAAACTGTAATATCTTTGTTTTTTGACCATTCTATTATCTTTTCACTGTTGTGATAGGCATTCACAAAAATTCTCTTCGCATGAAATCGCTTAACATATTCAAGCTGGAGATCAAGAAGTGTCGTATCAAACACTGGCCAGAGAGGTTTAGGAAGTTTCTCACCAATAACCCCCATTCTAGTACCAAGACCTGCTGCAGTTATAAGGCAATTATCAATTTGCATAATAAGCTCTTCTTAACTCGGATGTGAATTCTTCGTATGATGATACTTTCTCCAGTTCCCTTCGTAGGTTTTCGAATGTTCGACCAATGTACTTTTCATACCCTAGTTTCTTCTTCTCAATTTTTAAGTAAGCAAAACTCCCCAGGGCCTTAAATAACCGTTGACACTTTACAAGTGAATATTCTTTTTCGAAGTCTTCATAATTTTTAAAATTTGATTTTTTAAAATAGTATTTTTTTAATTCTTCTTTGAGATCTTCACCATAATCAAAATAACAATCCTCTAGGAATGATACGAGGTCATAACATCGCGGGCCTGTTCGTGCATCCTGATAATCAATATTCAAGATCTCATTGTTTTTAATCATTAAGTTTTTACTATGCATATCTCTATGGCATACAACATTTTTATGATCACGAAAGTAACGCAAGAAGTTCTCTCTTATGGCATGCTTTGAATTTTCATTTATTGATCCGTTTAAGTATTCTTTCACAAAAAACTTGTAGGCGAGATCGAATTCAAATGCGATTTTCTCATCGTCAAACTCGTAGCTACTATGACGTTTAAATTCGCCTATAGTTATCGATTGATATTTAAGAATTTCATCGATTACTTTTTCTAATATTTTTTTTCTGCTTTCTATATTTAACTCTACATAATATTGCTGAAAGAGTACGTCACCTATATCTTCTTGTATTAAGTAAGTAGAGTCTTCACTTTTAAAATATATTTCTGGTGTGTTAATATGATTCCTGAAAAGCTTAGTCGTTTTGAAAAAGTCTATATTTTGTAACCCACCAACAGGCTCTTTTGATAATATTGCACTCTTTGTTTCTAGCTCTAAACGATAATATTCCCTAGAAGATGCATCACCAGACAGCTTTGTTATTGATACAATCTTTTCACTATAACCATTCTTCTTAAGACCCTCAAGTATTGCATTACTCATAAGCTTTCTCAATTTTTTGCTTTAAGTTATAAAACATTCTACTGCTATTTCTTTCATAGGTAATAGAAGATTCGTCACCCTTACTTACAATATAGTTCTTAAGGTAGAATTCCTCTCTAGCCATCTCTGATGGAACTTCATACATAAACGAGAAGTCTATTGTGTTTCTATTTTGTGTTTGAAGCCACAATAATTGTGCTGCTGGATCATACCCTGATCTTTTCATCATCTCATATGACAAGTTATTAAGTTTTACTTTTTCAATAAAAGGTAGTCTCGCAAACTTAATCATACTTTCTATTTTATAATCTTCTCTTGGTATTAGTATTTGCTTTTGATAAATCCATAGCGTGCTTTTCGCAAACTCACTAGTAAAGGCTGAAATGAAGATATCCTCGCTTTTAAAGTACTTTATAAACATCTGTGAAGAAATAAAAATATTACCTTCTGGCATTGAAAAGTAAAATGGCCGTCTATCTTCAACTATATAGAGATCTACTTTCTTATTTTTCGAGATAACGATTTCATTGTTTTGTGAAATTCTATCAACAAGATATTTAATATAAGGATCATTTGCTGAACTAATCTTTCTGATTTTCTTTTTATTTTTATCAACAAACTTTTTAGTGATCGCTTCTAGATGCTTAGCATAATCTTCACTACCCATTTCTCGCTTGTAGTTAGTTGCATAAGTTTCATCTTTCCCTTTCAATAGGGCACAGCTACTTAAAGTAATGACTAGTAAAAATAGTAAAATCTTATCCATCTAAGAATTATACTTTTTTTTATATATTTTTAAAGGGATTTATCTTGAATATGGCCCTAGCGAAGTAGGGCCCAATGAATTTAAATTAGAGTTGTTCTGATGCAAGTTCTCTTTCTTCTGGTACGTAGTAAAGAGTAAAACCAGCAAAGATAAGATTTGGATCTCTGATCATATCAGAGTTGTTTTCCCAAATACTTCTCCATTTCTTGAATGTTCCATATTTTTCATTTGAAATTGAAGCTAGAGTGTCACCAGACTTGATTAGGTGTGGTAGTCCCTTTGGATTCCATACAAAATTTCCTGGAGTATATCTGATTTTATCACCAACTTGAACACCATCAGCTAGAACATCTTGGTTATTAGCTTGTAGCTCTCTCCACTTTCTATAGTCGCCGTAAAGTTTAAATGAGATCCACATTAGAGTTTCTCCCTTTTGTACTTCATAAACTTCACTTTCAGTAATTACTGGAGCAGAAGAATCAACCATTTCATCTTTCAGTGGTTCACTTGTTTCTACACCAACGATTTCAGTATCAGCTGCATCTGTTGCCATTTCGTCTTTTGCGTCGGCATCAACTACGAAATCAGCGTCGTCGATCACTAGTTCTTCACTTGTATTATTTGATGCCATCTCATCTTGTTTTACTTTTTTATTCGAACAAGATGCACCACCAAAAGCGATTGATATAAGTAGAAGCAGTTTAATTATTTTATTCATTTCTCCCCCCTGGGTTTCACTAACTTTTATAGTCTATCGGATTACAATTTTTTTTCATTAATTTTTTGATAAGTAGACTTAAATTATATAATAAGATAAAATCTTATTTATGCTAAGTAGGATTTTAATTCCGTTATTCATACTAATTTTGTCGACTAATTGTTTTTCACAATCAGTTGTAGATAGCTTTTCTGATAGCTCTAATGTCGATGAACGCACATATGACTTAGCAGTTGAAACAATCATGAATGTTTCTGAGAGTAGACGTATATTTCTGATTACAAATAATCAAGACAGTTATGCAAGAGGAGACTTTATTACAATTCTTCTCGAGCAAAAGCCTATCGCTCGCGGTTTAGTTGCAAAATTAAATGCTCAAATTTCTGCTGTTAAGATTACAAAGATTTATTCACTTGAACTTTTCAATTCTCTACGTAGTTCAATGGAAGTACAAATCTTAAGAGGCGATGATAGTTTTTATCGTTTGAAGAAAGATGAAAAGAAAGAAGAAGAGTTTCAAATTGAAAGTGAAGAAGATCTTTTTGATGAAGCAACAATTCTCGATGCAGATATGAATGCAGAACAAAACAATAAGCAAGTTATTAAAAATGACAACTTAGTCTCTTTTGGTCTAGGTCTCGTTGATGGTTATGACGAAGGTCAAAATGAAGCCAAAAATCAACAGATCAATTTCAGTTATTCTTATCAAATTGATTCAAATATATGGGCTGAGTTTTATTATGGTCAGCACACAATAAAAGAATACCCTACTTCTGGTATTGATACTGCGATTCAAAACTTTGCCTTGAGGGCAAAGTATGCAATCAAGGGTCCATTCTATACCGTTTTTATGCCTTATTTTGGTTATCAAATTATTGTACCTGACTCACCAGGTGCGGGATCAAACGAAGATGAAGAGATCGCAGCACTGGAATTAAAAAGATTCGAAGAACTCAAAGAGAGCAAGCCAATTGCTGGGGTGACAATGCTTAAGCGTCTTGTACCCGGGTGGTTTGTAAAAGCTGAGGTTGGAACTGATATTCTAAACGTAGGACTTACTCTTGAATTTTAAACAACTCATTTTTTTATCTTTTCTTCTCTCCTTTGTATCTTGTGGAGTTAAGGCTCCTCCAATGCCGGAAGAAAGTTCAGTTATTCCTTCTTACTTAGAGTTAAACAAGACTAAACTCACTCCAACCGAAGTTATTGATGCAGAGGATGAGCAGCAAGCAGAAGATAGTAATTAATGTCCAAGCTTGTTTTAGGCCTTGGCTCGAATCAGGGTAATTCTCGAGAAATTCTCAAAGACGCCATTTCATCACTTGATAAGAAGTTTGGACCATACAGCGAAATCAGCAAACTTTTCCAATCCGAGTCTTTTGGACATATCCCTCAGCCTGATTATTTGAATCTGTGTGTTGTTTACGAAGTTAACAATAAGTCACCTCATGACTGCTTACAGTTATGCCAGCAAACAGAGTTAAGTCTTGGTCGTGTTCGTCTTGAAAAATGGGGACCTCGCACAATTGATATCGATATATTATTCTTTGACGATATTGTTTTAGAGGATACAGATTTAATATTACCACATCCACATATCAACGACAGAAGCTTTGTTGTTGAGCCTTTATCTCAGCTATCTATTTTTTCAAATCTTAAATTATTTTATCATTTCAATGACACGTTCACGACAAAAAGTACTTGTATCGGTTTTCTCTAACTTTTTTCCCGATTTCCTTTTTTACTGTTTGAAGTATTATATATACAATTAATATTCACAGGAACTACCTATGCTTAATTTCGATCTTACAGATGAACAAAAAGAAATTCGTGAACTCGCTATGAAATTCGCTCGCAACGAGATGATGCCCAAAGCAATGGAATATGATGAGAAGGCTGAGATGCCCATGGATATTCTGACAAAAGCGTGGGAACTTGGTCTAGTGAACACTTGTATTCCTGAGCAATTTGGAGGCAATGGTTTTGGCGCAGTTGATTCAATGGTCATTACAGAGGCGCTTGCTTATGGTTGTCTCGGTATGAATACAGCAATCATGGCAAACGATCTTGCACTCTTGCCGATTGTTATCGGTGGAAGTGATGAACAGAAAGAAAGATTTCTAAGACCATTTACTGAATCATATAAGCTTGCTGCATTCTGCCTTACTGAACCAGGCAATGGTTCTGACGCTGCAGGAATTAAAACGACGATTAAAGATGCTGGTGACCATTACGTTGTTAATGGCAATAAGATGTGGATTACAAATGCCGGCTATGCTGACCTTTTTGTTGTCTATGGTACATATGATTCATCGTTAAAACACAAAGGTATTTCAGCAATTGTTATTGATGGAAAGACAGCCGGTATCGAACTTGGTGCCAAAGAAAATAAGATGGGGCATCGTTGCTCAGATACTCGTGCTGTAACTTTTAATAACGTTAAAGTTCCTAAAGAAAATTTACTTGGAATGCTTGGTGAAGGTTGGAAAATTGCAATGGCAACTTTAAATCACTCACGTCCAATGGTTGCTTCAAGCGCTGTTGGAGGTGCTCAAGCATCGCTCGATCATGCTGTAAAATACGCCCTTGAGAGAGTTCAGTTTGGCACACCGCTAGCAAAACACCAAGCAATTCAAATAATGATCGCAGATATGGCGATGGAGATTGAAGCATCGAGGTTACTTGTGCTAAAATCTGCTTGGCATCTTGATCAAGGACATCCAAATCCTGAATTATCTTCATATGCCAAGGCAAAAGCTGCTGACATGTTTATGTCTGTTGCAACAGATGCTGTGCAAGTTTTTGGTGGTTACGGCTACAGCAAAGAATATCCAGTAGAGAAATTAATGAGAGATGCAAAGCTAATTCAAATCTATGAAGGCACATCTCAAATACAAAGATTAGTTATAGCAAAAGAAATTTTTTCAAGGAGTCAAAATTGAACATCTTCGTATGTATTAAACAAGTTCCTGACACTGAAACTAAGGTTACGCCTAATGGTGACGGGTCTTACATTGAAACAAACTCAATCAAGTGGATTATGAATCCGTATGATGAATTCGCAGTAGAGCAAGCTCTATTAACTAAAGCAGCAAATGCTGGAGCAACTGTTACAGTAGTAAGAGTTGGTGGTGTTAAAGACACTGAAGCTCTAAGAACAGCTCTTGCAATGGGTGCTGATGAAGCAATTCTTGTTGAAGCTTCTGATAACCTAGATTCTTATGCTACGGCTAAAGCAATTAAAGGTGCTATTGAGAAATCTGGAAAGTCAGCTGATGTTATCTTCACTGGTAAACAAGCGATCGATGATGACTGTCTTCAAGTTCCACAACTTGTAGCACAAATGCTAGGTCTTCCATCTGTATCTGTTGTTGTTGGTTGTGAAGAAGCTGGTGGAAAGTATACACTTAAAAGAGAAGTTGAAGGTGGAGCACTAGAAGTTTACGAAGTGACTTCTCCAGCTCTAATTGCTTGTAACAAAGGATTAAATTCTCCTCGTTACGCATCTCTTCCAGGAATTATGAAAGCAAAGAAAAAGCCACTTGCTCAGTACTCACTTGGTGATGTTGGTGTTTCTGATTCTGATGTAAGAGTTAAATACTCTAACTTCCAACTTCCTCCAGAAAAACCAGCTGGGAAAAAGTTTGAAGCAATGGACGAAGCTGTTCAGGCATCTGTTGTTGCAGATGTTGTTAAGCTTTTAAGAGAAGAAGCAAAAGTAATCTAATTAATTTTTTTAGGAGATAATATAATGGCAAAAGTATTAGTATTTGCTGAAGCAAACGGTGATACAGTTAAGTCTGTAACATTCGAAATTTTAGGAAAACTAGCAGGTCACACAGTTGACGTTGCTCTAGTTGGTAATATGGGAGCGAACGCTGTTTCTGACCTTGCAAAGTTTGGTGCAGCCAATGTTCATAACCTTAAAGGTGCAAACCTTGATAACTACTCACCAGAAGGTTACGCTAATGCGCTTAAAGAGTTTATTGGTGATAAGTACGACTATGTATTTGCAGGATCTACTTCTTTGGCAAAAGATTTAATGCCAAGACTTGCTGGTATGTTCGACGCTGGTATGGCTTCTGAAGTAACAAACTTTGTTATGGACGGTGATGCTTTCGCTGGAACAAGACCACTATTCGCTGGTAAAGTTCTTGCAAAAGTTGAACTAACAGGTCCTAAGCCACACTTTGTAACAGTTAGACCAAATTCACTTGGACTTCCAGAAAATCCAACTGCTGGTGCTGGTGCAGCTACTGAAGTTGCAGCAAATGCAGGTGAAATTAGAGCAGCAATTAAAGAAATCATTAAAGGTGCTTCAGAAAAGCTTGACCTTACAGAAGCAAATATTATTGTTTCTGGTGGTAGAGCAATGAAAGAAGCTGCTAACTTCAAGATTCTTGAAGAGCTTGCTGAAGTTCTTGGTGCAACAGTTGGTGCTTCAAGAGCAGCTGTTGATTCAGGATATGCTCCTCACTCAATGCAAGTTGGACAAACAGGTAAAACAGTTTCTCCATCACTTTATATTGCTTGTGGTATTTCTGGTGCAATTCAGCACTTAGCTGGTATGAGAACTTCAAAGGTTATCGTTGCGATTAATACTGATCCAGATGCGCCAATCTTTACAAAAGCTGATTACGGAATCGTTGGGGATCTTTTCCAAATCGTTCCACTTCTTAAAGAAGAATTCAAAAAAGTTCTATAATAAATCGAAGGGGATCTTATTGGTCCCCTTCTTTTTTCATCCCAACTATATATGAATTTATTTTTCCATGGCGATCTATATCCCCTGGTGAGATATGCACAATTCGATAGTAAATTTTTATTTTAATCTCTTTTCCTTGCATTTTTATTAAACGAAACTTATCTCCCGCAGTGAGTAGCTTTACATTCAAATCTGACATCTTTAAACCAAGCCCACTGTCAGAAATATCTAATAATTCAAAACTAAATCTTGATTTCCCTAGTGTGTTTGCTTGTACTTTTTCAAACAATACATTCTGACTATCATCTACTTTTGTTCTCTTGCTTTGTCGATTTTCAATTAGCTTAATTCGATCAGGTAATTCAATTACAACGAATTCTTTCGTCTCTCTTTTCATCTTCCCTTTAATGAGCATTGATCTCGTCATAAACTTTAAATAGACTGGAAGATGCTCTTTGAATGATTTAAGTTTTTTGACTTTAGATAGAATAATACTATTTGCATCTTCATTGTGCTCAAGGATGAAACCATTATGTATTATTTTTTGGGCCTCAGTTGCTTGCCATATAATAATATTCTCTAGCTTTATAAGAGCTCTATCTAATACTTCTTTAATCGCTAGCCTGTCTTCTTCCCACTTAAAATTTTCCATGCTGTATTATCACACAGAATTTATTTATTGGCCCGAGGTCGTAAATTAATTTTTATTAATTGATATAAGAAAAGCACCCAATGGGTGCTCATATTAGAAACTGAAACCTTGTCTTGATACTTCTGTTACAAAATTTTCTTCACCTTCTATTGACTCAACTTGGTATTCTTCTTCGATTTGCTCTCTAAGTTCAGCTTCTACTTCTTCTTCAACTTGTGCTTTGTAGCTTGCATCGATTGAGTTTGCATTCTTTCTTTCGCTAACAGCTGCTTCTTGTTGATTTGTTACTTCTGTTACTTTTACGCTATCTACTTCTGCTTCTCTTTCTTCTTTCAGTCTTTCTACTTGGTATGCTTCTTCTCTAAGTCTATCCATTTCAGAGTCTGTTACAAAGTTTAGTAGTGCACCTTGAAGTGGACCAGTTGCAAATCTAATTCTGTAAGAATCTTTACCGTTGTTAGTTACAAGTCCAGTTGACTCTTGCCCATCAACTTCTACTGTAAAGTTTCCAGCATCTTGAAGTTGGATATCAGAGATTGCAAAAGAAACTTCTTTACCTTCTTTATTTGATACTGAGAATGATAGACCTTGAACAGCCTTGTTTCCAATCGCTACTTCACCGTTAACAAAATCAGATCCAACAATTACTGTGCTTCCAAGAGTTGGAATCATCGCTCTTTCAAGAGTTAAATCAACAAGACCTTCTTGTTCAGTATATACTTCTTCCGCTTTTACTTCTTCTGATTCAACAACTTCTGAAGTTGCTACAACTGCTTTATTTACTCTTCTTGCTTCAATTAGTTCATAACCTTTTCCGTATGATCTAAAGATAGCGATATTATTTCCAGCTTCGTGTAAAAATGAAATATCAAATAGATACTTATTATTGTCGTTAATTCTAATTTGACTTGTTCTAAAAAGTTCAAAGTTTACGATTCTTGCTTTATCACCATCATTAATATCTAAAACAGTTTCACCATTCTCATCTTCGATTCTAATGATTTCCCACTTTCCATTAATCGTTGCAGAGTTAAACTCATTAACTGGAAGGTAGTGAATTGCTTTTTGCTTTTTAACTGCAGAAGCTACAACTCTGTCTTTCGACTCATCTAATCTCTTAGAAAACTTAATTTCAGAATCCTTCATATATGATGTATCCGTAACTTTCATGCTCTGGTAGATTCCACCAAAAACCATAAATGATCCTGATACGAATGCTGCTAAAGTTGCTTTTTGAATTAAGTTTGTTGCTTTCATGATCATAACCTCTAAGTGTGTATGTGATATATGTTGCAACGCGCGTGCCAAACTGAATCATGCTCAGCCAGAGGTTTTTTATGTATTTTGTTAACTAAGGCATTGAATTTACGTTGAGGGGTATTCTAAGTACTGTATAAAATATAACACTGTCGAAAAAATCTACAGTTTTTGAAGATATGACTTACAGAATTTTTCTTGGCTAACACCGAACATATCCTTAAAGATCTGAGCAACAAGATAATAGTTCGCAGCTCCAACAAGCCCTGCTACAAGGTCATTAGGGTCAGTAGTTACTGGCTTTTCTTCAATTGGTGGTATGAACGTGTCAGAAAATTTCACTTCGTACATAATATTTGCAGCAACATCAACTCCAAGTGTAAGTGCAAGGAATGCTTGATATTTTGCTGGCGCTAGGATGTTTGAACACTGATGGAACGCGGCCATAAAGCCTAAACCTAAAATCCAGTTTGATCCGTGCATTTCGTACCAAGATTGGTCGCGCTTATATTCTCGATCCTTGTAAATTGTTGAATATGCGATTAAGCCAGTTGCTGGAATAGTGCCCATTCCTCCAAAGCACATAGCTGCTGCCTTACCGCGACTCTTGATCGGTGTTTCCTTGATTGTATATTTACTAAATAATTTCTTATATTTAGCTAACGATTCCTGGTTAACAGCCTTGATTGAGCTACAATATCCCGCTAGGAACTTATCTTTTTGCAATTTTGGCAGGTCCGGTTTTCTTGAATAATACCTATTCCCTTGGTGTTCCTTACCTGATGGGTAAACTTTAGTGCTGGTCACCTCTGGATCGATAATATGAAGAGTTCCATTTTCATCTTTAACTTTCAGTACTGAATAACCAGTAAATAGCTCTTCATACGAGACTTCCCCATATAGTGAATAACCATCTGTAATTACATATGAGTTTGTCTTATTGTCTAGTGATTTTACATCCACACTATCGAATGATTCTTTAATGCGTGCGTCTATATTTTCTGATTTAGTTGGCTTTAGTATGTCTATAACTGAATTATAGCAACTTACGGTCTTATCTTTTAAGCTCGCAGGTGTACGTTTTGTAGCTGATTCAAAAGTTGAACATGAAGTTAGTAATATAAATAATGTGATCAGTGAGGATTTATACATCAGCTAGCTTATCGGAACAAACTAGCTGATCTAAAATAATATTAGTCTAGAGTTAGTGTTTTTTGCTCGTAATCTGAGTGGCTTGCTCTAAAACGTTTAAGAGCGATAACTACTAGTTCATCAAGACTTTGACCTGTTTTTTCTACCATTGTTTCAAATGCAGTAACAACATCTGCTTCGATCTTTACTTTTAGTTCTTTTAATTCACCTTGATTGTGCACTTGTCCCTTCATAATTTCTCCTAATTTATTTCACAACTTTAATCGCACTTTTTTTTCTTAAACCTACAAGGCCTTTTGTTATTTCAAACTCAAAAAGGTCTGTATGCTTATATACATCTTCTACCTTAGAATATTCAACAAGAGTTTTTAATATAGCAAACTCAGTTGAGTCAGGCTTCTCTCCATCGTTTATGTAAGATGGATTAATCATCAACCTTAAAGAGCTCGGTGGACGTAATTTCTTCGCCTCTAAGTGCTCTTGGTAAAGCTGACTTGAACGAGATTTTAGTTCGTTCACCTTTAAACTAAACTCAATATCACTCTCGTTTACAATTTCAGGTTCAACAACTAAACGATAGTCTACCAAACTTTCGAGATCGGCGATCAACAATGAAATTAGTGCTGTAACACCAGTTTTCTTTGCAAATTGAGAACTAACAACGTCGCCATCTTTAAGAAATATAACTCCTAAAAATTGGCCATCACTAGCTTTTAAAACATTAATCCTTCCAGTAAATCCGAAAGAACTCTGTTCTTCTATCGTTTCTAAAACAGACATTATTTTCCTAGAATTTTTGAAAAGAACCCTTTCTTTTCTGGTGAAGTTAGCTCAATAAGCTTCTTCGCAATCGAAGTATAAGCGTTCCATACCGGTCTACCTTCATAGCTATTATTCGCCATATAAGGAGCTCCATTATCACAACTCTCTCTTAGTGCGATTTCCATTGGAATATCACCTAAGAAGTTTGTTTCTAGTTCTTTTGCAACCTTTGATACCCCACCATTTCCGAAAATATAGTATTTTTTCTCAGGCATATCATCTGGAACAAAGTAACTCATGTTTTCTATTAATCCTAAAACTGGAACGTTAACTTGGCCAAACATTTTAAACCCTTTTCTAGAATCTAAAATTGCAACATCTTGAGGAGTCGAGACTCCAACAACACCTGTGATATCAGTCGCCTGAATCATTGAGAGTTGAACATCTCCAGTTCCAGGAGGAAGATCAAGAATCAGATAGTCCAGCTCTCCCCAATCGACATCAAATAAGAATTGGTTCAATACTCCACCCAGCATTGGGCCACGCCAAATAACAGGGTCACCTTCAGCAATGAAAAGTCCGAAACTCATGAACTTAATCCCATTTGATTCTATAGGGGCAATTTTTTTATCATCTGTAGAAATGGGTTTTGCATCTCTCATTCCAAGCAACATTGGAATTGATGGCCCATAAATATCTGCATCAAGTAGTCCGACTTTCTTACCTTGATTTTTAAGAGCAAGTGCGAGGTTCGTTGATACAGTCGACTTTCCTACTCCACCTTTCCCTGAAGAAACAGCGATAATCTGTTTAGCCCCATTAACCTTACGTTTTGAAGGAAGTGGATTACCGTGTCCAACTTTTAGATTAGCTTTCTCAGGAGCCTTTTCAGGTGCTTTCTTCCCAAGTACATCTTGTGAGTTTGTCGATGTCGTCATGATATAGATATTATCTTCGCTAAAGTGTTGTTTTAACTCGTTAATAATTACGCCTTCAAGTACTTTTTTTTGCTCTGGACTAATACCATCTCTCTTATAAGTAATATGAAGTTGACCATTTTTATTTTCAATTTTTTCAATCCTATTTTCTGCGCCAAACGTTTCACCTGTTGCAGGATTTTTGATTGATTCTAATATCTGTCTAATATGCTCCACTAATAGTCTCCAATTTATATTTAGTTCATTGGATATTATTAAATTAAGCACATTCAGGCAATTGGAAGCCTTAAAATTTTGCCTAACTGGATAAATTTTCGAAGACAATAGATAATATAAGGGCATTCCAATAAGGGATATAAAGAAAATGGAGTTTCATTGTGTCCAAACCATACAAAAGGTCAATTTTTATTGTCGATACCAAGTTTCAGTTGAAATTCAGCATCCTCATGAGTTTAGTAATAATTATTTTCAGTAGTTTTTATCCAATGGTGATTTATCAGGCACTTGGAACAATTGGAGAGAAGTTTCCGCAAAGTAAATTGTCTGTGGATGAAATGAAAGACAGCTTACGAATGCTGCTTGTTTTATGGCAGTTAATTTTTGGTCTAGTGATCTTCATTGTTTGCATCATCTTTACACATAAAATTGCTGGCCCTCTTTATAAATTAAAAAAATATCTTACAAACCTTAGAAATGGTTATAGCGAAGGCAAATTATTTTTTAGAAATGGAGACTATTTCCAAGACGTCGCTGACGAAGTGAATACGACTATTGAAACTTTTCAAGATCACTTTAAAGAAGACACCGTTTACATTTCGGAAGCCGCAGCTTACCTAAAAAATCTGAGGCAGACTGTTCCTGATGATAAAAAAGTTGTCATCAATGAAATTGTTAAAAGACTAGAAACGATTGAAGAACGTTTCGAGGAGTTCATCGGTTGAATTTACTAAAGGTTGCCCTGTTTTCACTTTCATTCTCTGCTGCTTTTGCACAGCTTAACAACAATGATATTCAAGCTGCAAAATACATTGCAGAACTTGAACGCAACCTACTACGTAGTAACTTCAAAACTTCTACAATCAATCAAGCTAAACAGTTTGCAAGCAGCTCTAAAACGTTCAAAAGATATCTACCAGAAATCGAACTTATTCAAGAGATCACAAAAGCTAAAAATTTTGATTGTACAAAACTCAAGAGTAATCAAGATAGACCTTGGGGAAATAATCTTACTATTAAAACAAGAAGCTACTGCTATCAGATCCAATTATCTAAATTTTCTAAGCTAAAAAATATCAATGCGGATAAAAAGACATGGATTGCCAATACAATTAAGTTCTTTCTAGAGAATGACCAGTCAACTTTGGTAGACCTGCTAACAAAGCTTAATAGTAAAAGTGACTTGTTCAACCATTTACTAAATGAGACTGTAGAGATCTCGCTAGAAGAAGATATTACTCTTCCACAAAAACTACTTGATCTCATAGATATCAATTCAAAAATCACGAGTTTATTTCAAAAGAAACTTCCACTTTCAAGAAGAAATAAAATTATCCTAACAAAAGAATTCATCAAGCTTGCACGTTCTCTAGCAAACGAGGACACTCCTCCAGCACAGGCTGATTATCTCATATCTTTTCATAATTCTAACAAGCAATTTATATATCCAAAATCTGCTTGGAAGAGAGTGATCATTGCAGGACAAGACCTAAAGGATCGTGGATTTGAAAAACAGGCTTTTAAATTATTTAAGTACGCGATCTCAATTAGCCAAAACAATGACAATCGTAACGATGCTATTTTTCAAGCACTATGGATTTCACTATCTGAAAAGAAATTTAATGATACTCTTGGAATTATCAGTCAACTTAAGCTTGTAGAAGACTTTTCAAGATTAAGTTCAAAGAATAAGTTTTGGATTGCTTATTCACTTTATAAAGAAGGTGAATCTTCAATGTCTCAACATTTGTTTAACCTGCTGATCAAAAACAATCCATTGAATTATTACTCAATCATTGCTCAGAACTATGTACCACATATTGATGAAAAGTTTATGAAAAACAAGTTCAAGTCTCGTAGTCACACTCTACTGAAAATTAAAGATGGCGATCTTGCAAAGTCTGAGTTTAATAATTTGAATGAAATGCTTGTATGGAAAGAACTAAACTATTCATCTAAAGTCGATCGCTTCATTGCACATTTCTCAAGTCTTGAGGCAAATGATTTAATTTCTTCAAAAACATTATTAAATGATTACACAAAAGAAGAACTTGAAGAAGCAAAGCTTTATTTCTTTCTTGATGTCTTTAAAAATAATAATGACTATCTTTCTTCATTCAAATACCTATCTCGTATTATCGATAGTGATGATTACAATTTTAATAATCTAGATATCAGCTCGCTTTTCCCTACAAAGCACTTAACTACAATTAAGAATCATTCGGGTAATATTGATCCATTATTAGTTTTATCTATCATCAGACAAGAGTCTGCTTTCAATGAGAAAGCTCAATCTCATGTAGGCGCGCGTGGCTTAATGCAGTTAATGCCAAGTACAGCGAAGATGATGGGGCGTATCAGAAATAATGACGAGCTCTTCGTTCCTGCACAAAATATAAAATACGGTGTTAAATATCTAAACAAACTACTTAATAGATTTGAAGGAAACCTTATTTTAACTTTAAGTTCTTATAATGCTGGGCCGACTAAGGTTTCAAGATGGGTGAAAAATCGTTTTGTTCATGATGACCCGATTTTTCTTATTGAAGAGATTCCATATAAAGAAACAAGACTTTACGTAAAATTAATTTATAGAAATCTCTTCTTTTATAATCTGTTGGATAATAATTATATCTTCGATAAGAGTTTGAAAAATACTTTTAAAGTTGTTTCAAACTCTACCAAATTATCTAAACGTTAAATCTGAAGTGAATAACGTCACCATCTTTAACAACGTACTCTTTACCTTCCATACGGAGTTTTCCGGCTTCTTTAACTTTACCTTCAGTACCGTATGTGAATAGGTCTTCACAGTGATAAATTTCAGCTTTAATAAATCCTCTTTCAAAATCAGAATGAATTACACCAGCAGCTTCAGGAGCTTTAGCACCTGCTCTAAACGTCCATGCTCTTACTTCTTTAACACCTGCTGTGAAATATGTTCTTAGGCCTAGCATCTCGTATGCTGCCTTTGTTAGAGTTGCAAGACCAGTAGTCTCAATACCAGCAGCTTCCATAAATTCAGCTTTTTCTTCATCTGTATCTAAGCTTGCGATTTCTGACTCAAGCTTTCCACATATTTTCATTGATAAAGAGCCTTCATCTGCTGCGAATTTTTGTACGGCCTTAACATAGTCGTTATCTTCGAAAATTCCTTCTTCATCTACGTTACATAGATAAAGAACTTTTTTCAAAGTGATTAGGTTTAGGTCAGAGATTACATCCATATCTTCTTCAGAAAGACCTAGTGTTCTTGCTGATCTACCTTCTGCAAGTTCTTTTGCAAGTGTTTCAAGAATTGGTTGAGCAACCTTTGCTTTACTCGCTATCTCTTTATTTTGATTTTTCATTAACTTTGGAAGATTTGAAAGTTTTCTTTCAACTACTTCAAGGTCTGCAAGAGCTAGTTCCATGTTAATTGTTTCAATATCATCTACTGGATTAACTTCACCGTGCACGTGAATAACGTTTGAGTCATCAAAGCAACGAACAACGTGAACAATAGCGCTTACTTGTCTGATGTTACCAAGGAACTGATTACCAAGGCCTTCACCTTTAGATGCACCTTTAACAAGTCCTGCAATATCAACAAATTCAACCACAGTTGGAATTAGTTTTTCTGGTCCAATTATGTCTGCAATCTTTTGCATACGTTCATCACTTACGTTTACAATCCCTACGTTTGGTTCGATTGTACAAAATGGAAAGTTTGCAGCTTCAGCGGGTGCAGAAGTAATTGCTTGGAAGATTGTTGATTTACCAACATTTGGAAGTCCTACGATTCCACAATTTAACGCCATTTGGGCCCCTTTATTTCAATAAGTTTTTTTTGTTATATCTTTGAAGAGCAATAGTGAATCCACTTTTCATATAAGTTTCAATTGCTCTTACAGCTTTTTCTAAATATGTATCAATCGCGATAGCATCATCCCCATGATATCTGCCAAGTACCCAATCACTAACACTTCCGTGTTGGGGTCTACCGATGCCCATTCTTAATCTTTTAAAATTTTGATCACCATACTGAGCTGCAATTGACTTTAGTCCATTATGCCCAGCTAGGCCTCCCCCATCTTTGAATGCCACGACACCAAAATTAAGGTCAAGTTCATCATGAATTACGAGAATATCACTCTTATCAATCTTGAAGAAGTTTGCAAAAGGAATGACACATTCACCAGAAAGATTCATGTATGTTTGAGGCTTTAAAAAGTAAATTCTTTCCCCATCAAAATCATACTGGGCGTAAATCCCCTTATTTTTTTCTTTCCAGATTAGTTCATCATAGAATTTCAATTTTTCAAATACGTCCCAACCAATATTATGTCTTGTATGAGAATATTCTGAACCTGGATTTCCCAGGCCAACAATTAGTTTCGCCATTTAAAAACCTCAGATAAATAATGAACTGACCGAGTCGTTATTAAATGTTCTATGAATTGCTTTTGATAAAATATCTGCAACAGAGAGACATGTGATCTTTTCAATGCTCTTTGCTTCTTCTGTCAGTGGAATTGTATTTGTTACAATAATTCTATCGATTGCATCAGAGTTTTTAATTCTCTCAAGTGCTGGACCAGAAAAAACAGGGTGTGTAGCACAAGCAACAACACGACGAGCACCTTTATCTTTTAGCGCCTGGCAGGCTTCAACTAATGTTCCCGCAGTATCGATCATGTCATCGATAATAATACAATCCTTATCTTTAACATCACCGATGATATTCATCGCCTTCGCAATATTCTTCCCTGTGCGCCTCTTGTCGATCATCGCAATGTCTAGGTGACATTTCTTTGCATAATGTCTTACACGTTCAACACCACCAGCATCAGGAGATACGAATACCGTATTATCAGTTAAGAGCTCTTTCTTGATATAGTTCAGTAGTACTGGTGATGCAAAAATATTATCAAAAGGAATATTAAAGAAACCTTGAATCTGTCCTGCATGAAGATCCATCGTAATAACACGAGTTGCTCCCGCAACGGTTAGGATGTCGGCCACAAGCTTCGCTGTAATTGGCGTTCTTGGACTTGCCTTTCTATCTTGTCTTGAATAACCGTAATGTGGAATTACTGCAGTGATTGATTTTGCCGAAGCTCTTTTTAAGGCATCGATCATAATCAATAGTTCCATCAAACTATCATTCACAGGTGGGCATGTAGATTGAATTATAAATACATCTGCACCACGAACATTTTTTTCAATTTCACAGAATACTTCGCCATTAGCAAAACGAACCAATTGAGGATCAACCAGAGGAACATCTAATATAGTGGAGATATCTTTGGAAAGTTTGGGGTTAGAAGATCCCGAAACAAGGACTATTCTATTCACTTGGTCCCCCCAGGAAAAAATGGCTGGGGTGGAAGGACTTGAACCTTCGAATGGCAGAATCAAAATCTGCTGACTTAGCCACTTGTCGACACCCCAACAATGTGAATTATGGAAAAAATATACTCGCAGTTTTCACTTTTGACAAGACTATTTTTACTATAATTGACACAATGACGCACCCAACCTTCGGCCAGAGTACAATAATGATTCCTGAAATATTTTAAACGATGTATTCGATCCATATAATGGCAATGATTTTAGTTTATCACGACCCTCTTCTATACCTGTCCAAATCACATATGTGATATGCCCATCGTATCCCACAAACCAGTTATCAAACCCATTATTGGTAGTCCCTGTTTTCCCAAATATCTTAAATTGCGTAAGTTTATCTTTAACAACACGCCTTATCGTTGTTTTGCTTACGTCTGCAAGTGCCTCGAGTACACTATGTTCAGGCCTAGCACACTCAGTCTGTATCATTTCCCGGTATTTTTGGTTTAGCTCATTGATGCTGATTTCTGTTGTCCCTAGAAGCTGTGCTGGATACTCGGCTAATGGCTTTAACATTTCAGGAAAAATCTTTTCCATCTCTTTTTCAAATGTTTCAAAGCCAACCTTTTCGACCAGTCTAATTAAAGGATTATTGAACGACTCTTGAAGGGCCCTTCTAGCCGTAATCTCCTTTTCTTCAATCTCGTGTGATTCCCTCGGAGCCCAAGTCCCGGACTTCAACTTAAGCACCATTGGCTCCATCGAAACTTGGTCATCCAAGTTAATTCCTAAACCAACGAGTATACTGTAAAGTAGCGGCTTGATTGTACTACCAATCTGTTGCTTCTCATCCTTAATAGCTTTCTCTTTGTTTCGCTCAAATCTATTATAGTAGCTTAAAGTTATATTTTTATTACTTATTAAGAATTTTACCGATAGATCTGTTGATATCTCTTTTTTACTATCGAGAAGTTTTCGAGATTCTAATATTCCTTTGTACTTCAGATACTGCATGTCCGATTTATAATCTTCTGTAGCTAAATATATTGATTCAATATAGTTATCATTCTGAAGCACATTAAGCTTAATAACCCACTCTTCCCACTCTTTATCATTCCACTTAGTTTCAAAACCTCGATTGTACAAATTAAGGTCCTTTAGTTTCGAGTAAATAAAGTCTGCACGGTCACGCAATCGTTTTGTTTGTCTTATTGGATTATAATACGAAGGTCCCTTGAGCATAGACACCATTATCGCTGCTTCATACTGAGATAGAAGCTCAATATCTTTACCAAAGTATGTTAGCGCAGCTGCCTGAATCCCTTTGATATAAATACCATTGATACTACCCCAGAATACTTCATTGAAATAGTTTTCTAATATTGTTGTCTTATCAAATTTGAGTTCAATATAGATCGCAAGAATAGCTTCTTTAACTTTTCTCTTAAACTTCCTTTCATTAGTAAAAAATAGATTCTTCACAAGCTGTTGTGTAAGGGTCGATCCACCTTGAACCAAAGCTCCTGCTTTTATATCTTGTACTATTGCTCTTAATATTGAAACCACATCGATTCCAAAATGATCAAGGAATCGGTAATCTTCAATACCAATAAGACCCCTGCTCAACACATTTGGAATTTTTGAAAATGGAACTTTATATTGAACACAGCGATTACTTTTACAGTCATTTTTTCTAAGGTTAGCGAGGGTAAAATCATTTATTACCTCGAGAGTATTTTTATCTACGAGAGTAAGATTTTTGTTTATTACTTCATCAAACTTTAACTCATTAGAAAAAGCCCTAAATACATTAAAATCAGTTTCCCTAAGTAACGCCCCTTCTTCAAAGTTTATGTCTATAATTTTTTTAGTTATTTCTGTTTCTTTCAGGGAATCACTAACTCCAGACTCCTCGATTATATTTGATATCGCAACACCAACCGCAATAGTTATAATTACAAAAACCACAGAGAATATCTTAACGTATCTTAACACAGTGTTTCACCAACTTTCTTTGACTTCATTGACCTAATTCCTATATCATCAATATCATATTTTAATCTAAAGAGGTGATTTACAAAATGAAAAGTTCAAAAATAGCACTTATTGCACTATCGACACTTCCTGCATTTGCTCTTCCAATTGACTGGCACGGTGAGTTTCAGGTTGATACACATAGAATTGAAGAATTTAGAAATATTGAAGATGCAACAGCTGGTACTCCAGGTGATGGATCTCAAGAAGTTAATCTTGCAGGTGGTGAAAAATCTAATGCAAGCTTTCAAACTTATATTCTTAAACTAAAGCCAGAAATCGTTATCAACGATTCAACGACTTTTAAGGCAGAGCTAACTACTGGATATGGACACGGTGGAAGACTTGGGGAAAGTAATCAGTCTAAGAGAAAAAATTCTAATACGACTGGATTTACAAGTGCTCTTTATAATTATGACACTGTTTCTGATAGTTCGCTTAACCTAACTCAAGCTTACGCTGTTTTCTATGCGGACACAGCAACTTACACAGTTGGTCGTCAAGCGACAAACTGGGGATTAGGAGCACTTCATAATAATGGTGAAGATATGTCGACTAGACATGCAACAATAAGAGATGGAATTACTATTGATTTTAAAATTGGTAATTTCAATATTTCTCCATATTACGCAAAAATTAGTTCTCGTGAAAACTTAACTAAATCTGCACGTGTTAAAGAAACAGGTGTTAAGATTTTTTATAACAACTTAGATACAGATTTCTCTTTTGGTCTTCTTTATGCAAAAAATCGTGCTAGTAACTTCGCAAAACTTGAAGATGACAGTACTGGAACAGTAAGAGACTTAGGAAAGACTGATGTAACCGTAACTGATATCTATTTTAAAAAAGGTGTTGGAAACTTCACAACAGAAGTTGAGATTCCTCTTTTAAGCGGTGATGTTGGCCACATGTTTAATGATACAGATGCTGCAAAGTACAAGGCTAAAGCATTCCTTGTGCACAATACATATAACTTCAACAGTAATCACGCGATCAAGTTTAACCTTGGTAAAGTTTCTGGTGACGCTGGAACAAAGTCTTCTTACGAAGCTATGTATCTTCACCCGAATTTCCAAATTGCGAATATTTTGTTTAGATACAATCTTGGTGCTGTAGCTGACAAGAATCAAAATGTTTTCGATTCTTATGTTAGTAACGTTTTCTATGCTAAATTCGCACACGTTTATAATTCTGGTTCATGGACTTGGGAAAATAGTGTTATCTGGGCAAGAGCTGAAGAAGTAGCAAAAGCAGGTAAGTCTGCTTACAACCACACAAACAGTAAATACTTCACTGCTAATTACGATCAAAAGGATGATCTAGGATTTGAAATTGATTCAAATTTCAAATATCAATGGAATACAGCTGTAACAATCGGTGGTAACTTTGGTTACTTCTTCACTGGTGATTACTTCGCTTACACAAACGAAGCTCAAGAGAATAAGACAAAAAACAGTTATGCATTAAAAGCATTTGTGAACGTTAAGTTCTAAAAATAAGAAAGCCCACATTATGTGGGCTTTTTTTTATCTATAACCTTGATACTGATATGGATTTGTAAAAGTACTTCCGCCGGCTGCAGGAGCTCTTATCTGTTGTTGCTGTGGAAACATCTGCATTTGCTGCATCGGTTGACTCACTTGAGCTCCCGAAAAATCAACATAAGGCATGAAATCTAATCCTGCTGTTGCACTATTGCCAACATCAAAGAAGCTATAGTCGTAATTACCAGTATATGATTCAGTTCCAAATAAATTTCCATTCGCCATTTGATTTCTTAGTTTTGCAGCTTGATATTGATCACTCATTGTCTGATAGCTAGAAATTAAGTTTTGCTGTTGAGTAATAGCATTTCCATATTTATTACTCCACTCGTTCATAAACTGACGATTCTTATTCTGCATAGTTGATTGAAAGCCACTATATAATTGAGTCTTTCTCTGCATCCAATTCTGACAACTTTGTGAATAGAGACCATCACCACAGTAAGCCTTATCTCCTCGAGTCATATACTGCTGTATATATTCTTGTTGTGATTGAAAACCTGATTGAAACTGCTTTCTCTCTTGCTGACTACGTGAGTATAACTCAGCAAGTACTTTCCTTCTTCTTTCTATTGGTGCACTACTTCCACTCTTAAGTTGTCTTTCGTCATCCCAAAGGTTAACAGTTTTAAGATACTTATCATTAGACATTTGCTTACTTTTTGTTTCAGCTTCTGCGAGAGATATCTTCGTACCTCTATCATCAGTATCACCTTCATACACTCGTTTATACAGTTGTGCGTTTACTACGGCTTCGAAAGATTCCTTCGTAGCACTTTTCATATTCGCTTCCTTCAGACCACGAATAAAAGTAACGAACTTATCGCCACGTTCCGAATTCTCTCTATTGAATACTGATATCAGCTCTGAAAGTTTTTTAATTTCTTCATCAATAGCTTCTTTTCTATCGTCATCAGCATCTTCTCTTTCTGCAAGAAGTACTTTAAGATCGTTCTTTATTTGAGGAAGCAATTCATCATTAAATCTTTTCATTAATGCTTCATATTCTTTACCAAGTTTTTTAGCTTCTGATTTACTGACACCAATTTTCTTTCCTTCCTCTACATCTTCCTCAGAAGGCTGAAATTTATCCTCGATATTATCTAGCTTCTCTGCCATCTCATCAACTTCTTCTTTTAGAAGATTGTATTTCATCTTATTCAAACTCTGAATAAGCGGAGTGAAGTTCCCAAGCGTATCTGCTTTTAATAAGTCTTCACGGATTGCATCTACGTCATGAAGTGATGCATTCGGATTTTTACAAACAGCTTCTGCCTGATCTAAAAGTCGTGTTTTCTCTGTTTGGTATAGTCTAAATGCTAAATTCTGTGGAGATTCAGTTTTCATACAATTCCACTTTGCTTCAGTAGAATCGCCTAAGCCATTTGGAACATTTGAAAAAACTGTTGCATTGTAAACAGATGACGATTGTGGAGAAACTACTAAAACTTCTGAGTCTCTACTACTATCAACACCACTAAATGAAACCGCTTTCTTGAATCCACCGCGAGTGATGAATCCCTGCTTATCAGCGACATTATAATCAATCACACCATCCTTAATTAATTCTGGGCGTGATTTCTTTAGCTCGTCGATACAGTTTTCATATTTTATTTCCAGAGTATCACCAGGCATCGCGGCCATCTCTGGAGAAGGTTTTATATCAAATTTTAAATAGAGGTTATTATCTGTACCAACTTTTGATGAAAGATTTATTTTATCAATACAGCCGTTAAAGTATTCAGGAATATTAACTATAACTTCACCATTCTTCGTTTCAAGTTCAACAGGCTTGCCTGTAAGACTTGTTATAAAATCATAAGAAACAGCGTTTCCTTTATCACATTTTATGTCTGATACTGTTGCGTCTCTAGCAGGTTCACTTGTATAAGGCCTGTCTTGGCTAGTTCCATTAGTTGAAGAACCTATACCAGGTGAGTTATCAATTCTAGACCCTAGTCTTACTTTTCCAAATGATGGTGCAGCTACCGCTAAAGCGACACAAGTAGTAAGAATTTTTTTCGTTTTTCTCATGATAATTTCCTATAAAAAAATATTCCTCGTTTACCTTTCGGACAAACGAGGTGAATTCTTGACTTTTTTTCTTGTAATGGAGAATTATCAGGTACTTACGTCTAAAAAAACGTATCTTTTAACAGAATTTGTGGTTGGTTATCAGAGCTTTCTGGTTGAGTATATTTTGTGTTTTCAATGATTTTTTTGTATTCACTAACTCTCTCAGAGAATGATTTATTCTTACTTTGAAATGTATAGTAGTTAACAATCTCTATCTCATTTTCATACTGCTTGTTTTTGAATAAATATTTTTTGGGTAGTTGGTATTGTTTAAAAGTAACATAATCATTTGGAATAATAGCTACCTCATCTATCTCCATGTTCAACTTCAAACTCTTTAATTGATGTGTCTCATTTTTGAATTTTGCTGTTAGTCTATCTGTTTCAATATTCCAAAAAAACTCAGCGCCATCTTTACTAAGCTTAATGTGTGTTTGTTGATTATAGATAGATCCTGTTAACATACCTTCAATTCTTTTTTTCTCTTCTTCATCCTCAGAAGTGAGTGGAGAAACTGGCTCCACTAATGCAGCTCCCTCTTCTACAGTTATTCCATCTTTCTTCATTTGCTTTTTCTTCTTATCGTACTCATTTTTGTTAATGAGATATTTTTTATACTTAGCAAATAATTCTTTCTTCTCTAAATTGACCAATTCACTATTCAAAGTATAGTTACTATCGAATTTTTTAATAATTTTGCTTATCATTACAGAAGAGTTTGTAGTGAACATACTCAGTGTTGCAAAATTTAGGTTTCTCATGGTTCTATTTTCTTCTTTTAATAAGTCCATTTCATTGCTTAAAAATTTAACGTCAATAATATGATCATTGTCCATTTCAGCCGTAGCATACTTTGCTATAATTACTTCTTTTCTCTCTCCAGATGTGTTGTTGATAAGTACTTTATAAAATGCTGTATCTGCTACTGCTTCCTCTTCATGGGGCTTAACACTCGCCTTAACATTTACAACGATCAAATTGTCTGTAATATCAGGATTGATTGAGTTTCTAAACAGCCCTTCCATTGTTGGAATTGCTGCAAATGTATTTAAAGTTAAAAGTAATACTAAAATTTTCATAATTTTCTCCACGACTCTATTTTACACATTTACTCAATATCATCCAGCTCAATTTACTTGAGTATTTCGCTTCATCTTTCTTTGTTCGACCTTTCCATTTTTTTATCATAAAATTAGATAAAATTTAATCTCGGAGATAACATGAAGTTTACTCTTGCATGCTTGCTAACAACTTTTACTTTCGCAAAGACTCTTAATTTTGAAACTGCTAGGACTAAATCTACGGCCGGAGCTGGGGTAGCATCTATCTTAATGAACGAGGCAACTGTTACAAACCCTGCGCCACTCGCTTTCTTTAATTTATCTTCCATTTATTTTGAAAAGTTTTCCTCAACTATAACAAATGATGATAATTCATCTGAACTTGATAACTATGCGTTTATTGCTTCTGATTCAAGTAAGAACCTTAAGGGATCAGTTGCTTATATTAAATCTTCTTCCGATGGACTTAAAAATAAACAATTTAATGTTGCCTTCGCAGCAACAACTGGAAAAAAGTCTGCTGCAGGTATTACATATAAAGATGTGAAGAAGCAATATCGTTTCCAAAACCAAGTTATAACTAAAAACTACAAACAGTTTGTTCCGGGTGTCTTTCATGTCGTGAATCAAGACTTCTCTCTTGGATTTGTTGCGATTGATCCGCTTAGAAAAAACCCACAGGAGTCTAAAGTAATACTTGGTGCACAATACACAGTTCTTAATTACATTACGCTCATGCTTGATGTTGGTGCTGATTATAAAGAAGACCTTAACAGTAAATCTCTAATACGCTCTGCTGCACAAGTAAGAATCTTCAACGACTTCTTCTTTCGTGTAGGTGCTTACGAGGATAAGGGACTTAAAGAAAGAGGAAATGGTATTGGAATTGGTTGGGTACAACCGAAACTTGTAATTGATCTAGCATTGAAGAACACTAAAGTTTCCGAAAGCTTAGAACTTCAACAAGATAAAGAAGAAATTAAAGAAACTTCTTTTTCACTCTCATATAGATTCTAGAATGGCCGCAAAAGATAAGAAAGATAAATCACAAGAAGAAGAGAAACACTCTGATGGCATGATTAATGCCTACCGAGATAGACTCAAGGTCCTTAAACATGCTCAGGAATTTTCATCGAAAGGCGAAATACCAAAAGCCGTTGAAAAATACTCCCAATACCTTGGCATCCTTGCAGCATATAACAGGACAACTGAGCCACAACTGTCTCCTAAGATGTTTGATCCGGTAAAGGATTTAACTGAGATGCTTTTGATAAGCCATGCTTACTGGGATCTTGCACGTTCATACGATCGTAGTCCAAAGCTACAAAAAGAATGTATTCGCTGTCTTCAGCAATTTATTTCATTTACTCTAGGTTTCAAATTTCAACACGTTAATGCTCAAATGTTAAAGAAATTTATCAAGAGCAAGAAAGTCTATAATAAAAAAGCATTTGAACAAGCACTAGCGAGGATTAATGTAGAATCAAAAGCTTGTTTTATTGCGACTCATGCTTACCCATCAAATGATAACTTCATTCTTGATGACTTACGTAAGTTTAAATCTATTTTATTAGAGTCGAGAGTTGGGGCTCTCTTTGTTGATACATACTATTCTGTATCGCCAAGACTTGTGGACTTTCTTGATAATCGCAAGAATCTCAATACAATAATTACAAATTTTCTGATAAAACCTTTTTTGAAATTAACTCATAGGGTACTTAAAATTTTTATATTATGATTATCAGAAAACTTATAACAAGAGAATGGATCCGTTTTTGTGCTGCTGCGTTCGTTGCACTCTTGAGTCTATTATCTGTTGGAAATCTTGTTACTGGTTTTATGCGTGGTAATGTTTCTGCTTCTGAAGTTCTTCTAAGCTACTTAATTCAAGTGCCCAACTTTATGATTCAGATCCTTCCGGTTTCATGTCTTATCGCCTCTCTTTTTAGTATTAATAAACTAAAGAATAGAAATGAGTTAACGGCCATCTTCGCTGCAGGATATTCACGCCAATCATATATTATTGATCTCTTACAAGTTAGTACATATGTCGCTGTTCTACAATTTATCCTCAGTGCTTATATATCACCTTATATTAATTCTAAGAGATTTGATCTTCTCGAGGATTCTGTAACGAAGTTTAGAAGTCTTAAAACGCAAGGTCTCAGTTCATCTACCATTGGAAGTGGTGAAGTTTGGTACAAAAGCGGTGATTACTATTTCTCTTTTTCACACTTTGATACTAAAGCAAACAAGCTCTTCAATATTAACATTTACTCATTTGATACAGAATATAAGCTAAAGAAGATTACATCTATTCCATCAATGTCTTACAATTTTAATGATAAGACGTGGCTACCTGACAATGTTAAAGAAATTGCTCTTTTGAATACACCAACCTTTCCTCGAATAGAAGAATATGTTTCTCCAATTTTTCTCAATGAACAACTTGAAGACTTCAAGAAAATTGAATCTGATATTACAACTCTGAGCTTTTTTAAGCTTTATGACTACATTAGACAGCTAAGAAGAAGTGGAATTAATATTGGTGAATATCTAGTGATTTTTTATAAACATATTTCAGATTCCATCATTTGTATTATATTTGCACTATTGGCTGCGATACCAATCTTTAATCCAAATAGACGAAACTCTTCTTTTGGGAAAAGTGCAAGCTTTGTCTTTACCTTTACTTTACTCTACTGGCTTGTCCAAACGTATTTCATTGAACTAGGTAAGAACTTAAAAATCATTCCACTTCTTGCATGTTTTACGGTACCTTTCCTCTTCTCTGTATTTATATTTGTAGTATTTTATAAAAATAGGAAACTGGCTTGATTACGCAACTTAAAAAGTATTTTCTCCCTTTCGCTATATTAATCGTTTGTTTTTTTTATTTCTTTGATCTTTCAAACCTTGATGCTTTAAGACAAGGAACAGAGGGTTTTTATTTACAAATTTCTAAAGAAATGTTTGAAGCTAATTCTTGGCTTACTCCTTATTATCGAGGAGCTCGTCATTGGTCTAAACCATTTCTACACTTTTTATTTCCTTTTCCTCTATATGAAACTGGGTTTTTCACGAACATTCAAGCTGCTCGATTATCGATTGCGTTTATTACAATTGTTTCTATTTTTATCACGGCTAAACTACTCGAAAAGAGAACAAAAATTGCGCCCTATGCGACTTTTCTCTTCTTCCTTTCTTCAGTTGGCCTAATAAAATACGGTCGAATTTTTATGATGGAAATTCCACTTAGTCTTTTATGCTTTGTTGGCTCTCTCTTTCTCTATGAATATTTAAAGTCCCCAACTAAGAAGTACCTTTTTTTTGCAACGCTCTTCATCTCGCTTTCGATTTTAATAAAAGGGCCTGTTTCTTTTGTGTTAAGTAGTGCCTCTATTGGCTTCTATATACTTTTTAACTTCCTTATTAAGAAAGAAAAAATACCTTTTAAAACCCTTTCAATCTATGTTGGATGCACACTTTTCTTCTCTTCTCTATGGTTTATTCGCTCATATGTTGTTTATGGTGATGAATTCTTTAATTACTTTTTCCTTCGTGAGAACATGGGAAAATTTTCTACAAAAAGCTATCCAATTCGACATGTATTCCAGGGGCTACTTATATTTTCTCTTCCTTGGAGTCTTTACCTTCCAAGTATTATTAAAAACAAATACCGCTCATTTAATCTAAGTAATGATTTTCTAAATTTCATTTTTATTCATTGTTTCTTTTTTTTCGTCATCTGGCTTATCCCAACTCAACGGTCACATCACTATGCAATGCCAGCGATTCCATTTTTCTTAACGCTTATTCTTTTTGGTCTCAATGACAATAAGATACTCATTTCTAAATTTGCAAATATTTCTATTACACTTTTTATGAGTTTTGTAATTGGTGTACTACTTATACCGACATTCAAGGCAGAGCTATTTCCTGAGCATCATAATTTGACTTTATTCATGATACTTACACTTTCAATTCTTATTTTGAGTATCATAGTTTTTATCAAATCCAAGAATATTTCTCTCAAATCTTTATCTTGTCTAATTTTTATTGGGTGGATTTGGGTTTTCGTTGCACCACAGTTTATACCTGCTCAACTTCCACCTAAGGCAATAGAACTTATCGGAGATAGAAACCTTGCCGGGTTTGTGAATAAACCATATTTTATTGAGGAAGCAATAGGAAGAGATATGACTCTTATGCAGCCCCACAGATTACGTGAAAATATCGACAATACATCAATATTCATACTCAGTTTTGATTCTTACCAATCGCTTAATTTTGCCCAAAGTTGTTCTATTTTAACTGACTGGAAAATATGGAAGCGTAGAACTAGAATGCATGAAATTATTGATGCAATTTCCTCTAATAATATCAATAAGATAAGAACCAAATACGTCCTCTTTGAGTGTAAACTATAACTAGACTAACGCATAGCACGCATGCTATAGAATTGTTATGAATATATTAGAAAATTACACTCTCGAGGGCGAGCTGCTTCCGATTTTTACGATGCCAGCTCCAGTATTAAAACAAGTAGCTAAACCAGTTGAAGTTTTTGACGAAGACTTGAAAAAACTTTGCAAGGATATGCTCTACACAATGTACCACGCACCAGGAATTGGCCTGGCGGCTCCGCAAGTTGGTAAATCAATCCGTCTTTTTGTAATGGATATCGATTACAATCGTGAAGAAATTACTAAGGCAGATGGTTCTAAAGACTTTGCTCTTTCAGACTTCCAACCAAAAATCTTTATCAACCCAGTTATTGAAAAAATTTCTGGTGAAATTCTTTATGAAGAAGGTTGTTTATCTGTTCCTGGAATTTACGAAGAAGTTTCAAGAAGTGAACATATCAAAATCAAATACCAAGATATCAATGGTGATCACCATGAAATGGAAGCACATGAACTCCTTTCAGTTTGTATCCAACATGAGAATGATCATCTTGATGGCATTGTATTTCTTGAAAGACTAAGTACTCTAAAAAGAAATTTCTTAACGAAGAAGTATCTAAAAGCAAAAAAGAAAAAAGGATAGTACTCATGAAAAAACTTAATGTAGTTTTCTGTGGTACCCCTGATTTTTCAGTTCCAGCTCTTGAGCTTCTAGCTAATCACCCAAGTATTAATCTCCATGCAGTGATAACTATGCCCGATCGTCCTGCAGGACGTGGGCATAAGCTACAGTCACCACCAGTGGCAGAATTTGCAAAACAGCATAAAATCAAACTTATCCAAACAGAAAATATTAATCGCGAACCAGATTCAATAGCTGAACTAGAGAAAGCTGAAATAGATTTCTTTGTTGTTTTAGCTTTTGCACAATTTCTTGGTTCTAAAATTCTTCAACTCCCAAAACTTGGTTGTTTTAATATCCACACTTCACTTCTTCCAAAATACAGAGGCGCCGCACCTATTCAGTACGCTCTACTCAATGGTGATGAAATGACAGGCGTTTCTATTCAAAAGATGGTGAAGCAAATGGATGCTGGGGATCTTGTTAAAGAACACCCTGTTACCATCTCTCCCGATGAAACTGGCGGACAACTTTATACCCGCTTAAAGTTTCAGGCTGCTCTAACTCTTAATGATCTTATTACTGATATCTTAAATGGAACTGTTTCCTATAAAGTTCAGGACGAAGCTCATGTTTCATTTGCACCAACATTGAAAAAAGAAGATGGTTTAATTAACTTTGAAACTGAGTCTGCTAAAGTTATTTTTGATAAAGTACGTGCATTAAAACCTTGGCCTGGCACGTATACATATATTAACTCCAAAAGGGTTAAAGTTATTGATGTTTCTAAAGAGTCTTACAAAGTTTCACCTGGAAGTATACAGGTCATAGAGAACAAACTAGTTCTTGGAACAGCTGAAGGATGCCTGCGCCTACTTTCTCTTCAATTTGAAGGCAAGAAGGCTTGTAGTGACCGTGATTACTTAAATGGTCTCCAGGGAGATCTTAATTTAACGCTAACAAAGGATCATTTGTGATTATTTCTCCAAGTATTCTTTCTGCAGACTTCATGAATCTTGAAACAGATATCAACTCTCTTGGAAAGCGTGACGACCTTTGGCTTCACCTTGATGTCATGGATGGTCACTTTGTTCCAAACATGACTTTTGGTATCCCAATAATTAAGCAACTTGCAAAAATCACTGAAATTCCTCTTGATATGCACTTAATGGTGACAAATCCTGATTTTCATATAGAAGAATTAAAAGATACTAAACTTCAAAATGTAACCTTTCACGTAGAGGCGGTATCTGATATTTTGGCACTTGTAACCAAGGCTAAGAAGTATTATCCAAGTGTTGGAATTAGCATCAAACCTGGCACAAGTGTTAGTTCACTCACTCCAGATGTTTTAGATCTTGTTGATCTTATATTGGTAATGTCTGTAGAGCCTGGGTTCGGTGGACAAAAATTTATGCCAGATTCGATTCAAAAAATAAAAGATCTCACTACGCTTAAGAAGTTGAATAATTATCACTATCAAATTCAAGTCGATGGTGGAATTGATAATAATACTGTCAAAGATGTTGTTCACGCCGGAGCAGACAATCTTGTCGCGGGATCATATATCTTTGGCGCCAGTCCAGACGAGTATTCAAACAGAATTGAAAGTTTAAAAATTAAATAGAGGGTTTATGGGAAAAGAAATTATCATTGATGGTCATAGCTTAACAATGGAAGACATCTTTCTTGTTGCTAATGCAAAAACAACTGACGTTAAAGTGTCGCTATCTCCAATAGCGAAAGAAAGTATTTTAAAGTCACGCGAATATGTACACAAAATCGTAGAGAAAGGTGAGCCTGTTTACGGTATCAATACTGGTTTCGGCGCACTCGCAACTAAGCACATTGCTAAAAAAGACTTATCTCAATTACAGGTAAATCTTATTCGTTCTCACTGTACTGGCGTTGGTAAACCTTTTTCACGTGAAGTGACTCGAGCAATTATGCTTCTTAGAGCAAACTGTTTAACTTCTGGTTATTCAGGTGTTTCTATTGAAGCAATTGAACTACTCATTGATTTTCTAAATCATGATATTACTCCAGTAGTACCAGAGAAAGGCTCTGTTGGTGCATCTGGTGACCTTGCACCACTATCACACATTGCTCTTGCTCTAATTGGTGAAGGCGAAGTTGTCGTTGATGGTAAAGCTCAAAAGTCTGACTTCGCAATTCATCAGATTGGCAAAAAACCTGTGATACTAGGACCGAAGGATGGCCTCGCGCTAATTAACGGTACTGCTGTTATGGCAGCACTAGGTGCTCTTGCAATTTATAAATCAGAGAGATTAGTAAAGCTTGCTGACATTGCTGCAGCTTGTACTCTTGAAGGTGTTCGCGGAACGGCTTCTGCTTATGATTATAAAATTCACAGTCTAAAACCACATCCTGGTCAATTAGCATCTGCAATCAATTTGAATAAACTACTAGAAGAAAGTGGAATTCTTCACTCTCACCCAGACTGTGGAAAAGTTCAAGATCCTTACTCTTTAAGATGTGTTCCACAAGTGCACGGCGCTTGTAGACAAACCCTTGCTCATAGTAAGGAAGTACTAGGAATTGAACTTAATGCAGTAACAGACAATCCTCTAATCTTTGTCAACGAAGACGAAGTTATTTCTGGTGGTAACTTTCACGGGGAGGCAATTGCAATGGCCATGGACTATCTTGCAATCGGCTTAGCAGAACTTTGTAATATTAGTGAAAGAAGAGTTGAAAAAATGATGAACCCAACTTTCTCTGATCTTCCAGCATTCTTAACTCCTAATTCAGGACTTAATAGTGGTTTAATGATTGCCCACGTAACAGCAGCAGCATTAACTTCAGAAAACAAATACCTATGTCACCCAGCAAGCGTTGACTCTGTCCCAACTTCAACTGACAAAGAAGACCACGTATCAATGGGCGTGACCGCTGGTAGAAAACTACATGAAGTTTTAGATAACTTGACAAAGTGTCTTTCAATTGAGTTTCTATGTAACACTCAAGCAATTGATTTACTAAGACCACTTAAATCTTCACCAGCTATCGAAGCTCTTATTGCACACGTTAGAAAAACCGTGCCAATGATTGAAGACGACAGAATATTTTATAAGGATATGAACAATATCGAAGCCCTTATCAACAATAACGAACTTCTATCTGTTGTAGAGAAAGTTATTGGAGAATTGAATTAATGAGAATCCTTGAGAATATTTCTGAGTTATTAACACTCGAGTCTGCACTAAATAAAGACGGTCGCCATCTTCTACCAGAAGATCTTTCGATCCTTAATAATGCCTCTGTTGTTTTTGATAATGATAATATTCTCTGGGTTGGACATACTTCACAACTTCCTGAGCAGTACAGTGTAATCACTGATCGTATTGACTGCTCAGATCTCGTTGTTACGCCAGAGCTTGTCGATTCCCATACACATATCGTATTTGGCGGTAACCGTGCCAATGAATATAAAATGAGATTAGATGGTGCCGATTACCAGGCCATAGCGAATGCTGGTGGTGGTATTCTCTACACGATGAATGAAACGAATAAAGCATCTGAACAAGAGCTCTTCGATCTTGCTGTCGAACGAATTAATCGTATCGCTTCATATGGAATTGGAACTATCGAGATTAAAAGTGGATACTCCCTCACATATGATGGTGAGTTAAGAGAGTCGTTAATTATCGACCGCCTTAAAAAGCATTTTTATCCACGTGTTCAAATTTTTAATACTTTCTTAGCAGCTCATGCTGTTCCAAAGTCATTTAAATCGTCTTCCGAATACTTACGCCAAGTTGTTATTCCTCTGCTTAAAGATTTGGCACCGAAGAATATCATCGATGCCGTAGATATTTTTCACGAATCTGGTTATTTTGATGAGAAAGATACTCGCGAACTTTTTGACGTTGCGAAATCACTCAATCTCGCTATTAAAATCCATGCAGATGAATTCAACGATAATGGTGGTGCGACAATAGCCTCAAACTATCAGGCCCTTAGTGCTGACCATCTTCTATGCACAGGAGATAAAGGTATTACAGATCTAGCAAATTCAAGTACTGTTGCAACTGTTCTACCAGGTACTGGATTTTTTTTAGGTAAACCTCAAGCCAATGCCAAAAAGATGCTAGCAGCAGGCTGTAAACTTTCTATCGCTTCTGACTATAACCCTGGATCATGTCATTTTGATAACGTCCTCTTTGTTGCTTCTCTAAGTGCTCCAATGTATCCATTGAACTCGGCACAATTATGGACAGGAATAACTCTGAATGCTGCTCATGCATTGGGACTAACAGACCAGGGAGCGATTATTGCAGGTAAGAAGCCGCGCTTTTCATTTTTTAATGTAAAGAATGTAAGTGAGATTACTTATAACTGGGGCCGAAACTTCGCCGTTCAAAAGTTATAGACTATTTAGTTTTTCAAGGAACTCTTCAGCTAAAAAATCTTTAGAGCCTTTAGATACCTCTATAACTTTACCATTGTGATAAATAATAGATACAGGTATTGAAGAAACCATATACTTGTCTGTTAGTGTTCCTTTGGAATCTAAAACGATATCAAAGTTTAACTTATACTTGTCTTTTGTTTTTTTCACCGAGGCAATATCACCTGGCTCATCAGAATTAATTGCAATAATTTTCAATTTACTATTATCGTATTTTGTTCTCAAGGACACTAATGATGGAAATTCTTCAAGACATGGCTGGCACCAGCTTGCCCAAAAATTAACAATTACAAATCCTTTTTGAAGTTCACTATTTTCGATTTTTGTTCCGTCATCTTTTTTAAATTCAAGTGTCGATAGCATTGATTCATAGTGCTTAAACTGTTTCGAAATATTTTCACTCTTTTTTGCAAATAGCGAGTCGTACTGAGGTATTACAAATACTCCCAGTAAAATAACTGACAACACTACTACAATATTTAATGGAAAAAATTTCTTTGTTGTTTGCATACCAACCTACCTACTAACATATAGTATAAAGGTAAAAAATATCTCATGGAACATAGCAAAAAGTGCCAAGCGATTTATATAAGAATATTAACTTCTTTTAGGTCTTTTGTAAAAGATGAAGATGGCCAGGCGCTTATAGAATTTCTATTCCTATTTCTTATCATGGTCTCATTATCATTTTTAATGGTTAAAAATGTCGGCGTAAATATTGGCAACCGCTGGGTAGCTTTACTCAAGGTTATCACCAATCCAACTGATTCTGTAATCGAATAACTGGAGCTTATATGTACATACTTTCTATTGATCAGGGAACAACTGGTACAACCGCAGTTCTCATTGAAACAAATTCATTTACTATCGTCGACAAGATTAACCAAGAACATGATCAAATATTTCCTAAACCAGGATATGTTGAACACAACTTAAACGACATTTGGACCGCGACGCAAACTACAATTACTAAAATTCTCAGTAAGAATAATATTGATCCAAAATCTATTTCCGCTATCGGAATAACAAATCAACGAGAGACAACATGTGCTTTCAATAACGCCGGTGCCCCGTTAGCAAACGCAATTGTTTGGCAAGATCGTCGTACTGCACGTTTTTGTAATGAACTTAAAGAACGCGGATTAGAAGATTCTGTCAGACATAAAACTGGTCTACCACTAGATCCATATTTTTCTGCAACGAAGATGAAGTGGTTTATCGACAATAATCAGTCAGTCAAGAGCGCGCTAACATCTAATGATCTGAAGTTTGGTAATATTGATACTTACTTACTTTATAAATTAACAGCGGGAACTTCATACAAGACAGATGTTACAAATGCGTCTCGAACACTTCTAATGTCACTTGATAGTCTAAACTGGGATGATGAACTTCTCGATATTTTTAATATAACTAAGGATATTTTACCTGAAATTCAGGACTCAGTTGGCTTATTTGGGCACACTAAAGGTCTTAGTTTTCTTCCTGATGGCATTCCTATCTCAGGTATTCTTGGAGACCAGCAGGCTGCTCTTTTTGGACAAGCATGCTTTTCAAAAGGTGAAAGTAAATGCACTTATGGCACAGGTGCCTTCATGTTACTTAATACTGGAAATGAAAAAGTTTATTCCAATAGTGGTCTACTCACTACTGTTGCATACAAACATAAAGACACTACTATGTATGCTTTAGAAGGTAGTAGCTATATTGCTGGAGCCTGTGTTCAGTGGCTTCGTGATAATATGAAGTTTTTTAAGTCAGCTCAAGAAATTGAAAATCTAGCCAAGTCTATTGAAAATCTTGACCGTGTTCGCGAAATTTTCTTTCTTCCATTCTTTACAGGAATTGGATCTCCTTACTGGAATCCAAACGCACGTGCAGCAATTTTAGGACTTTCAAGAGACTCTGGCCAAGCAGAAATTTCACGAGCAGCTCTTGAGGGTATCGCTCTATCTATAAATGATCTTCTTAATGCAATGGAAAGTGATCTCGGTGAGAAAGTAACTTCTCTTAAAGTTGATGGTGGTGCTGTTGCGAATAATTTACTTATGGAAATTCAAGCAAATTTCTCTTTAATGGATATCGTTCGCCCAAAGGTTATCGAAACGACAGCTTATGGAGCAGGTTTAGCTGCAGCCATAGGAGTTGAACTTACAACAATAGATAAGCTACAAGGTATCTGGAGTGAAGATCAAACCTTCAGTCCTTCATCTAATTCTACAGACTCTAGAGACTATTATCTTCCTAAGAAATCTGAGTGGACTAATTATATAAAAAGATTATTTTAAGCTATTGGCCGCATCTTGCGGCCAGTTCATTTACATTTGAGGCTTTAATGGTTTCAAATCCTTTAATTTTTATTTCATCTTTAACTCTTATCGCACCATTTAATGAGATTGATCCAGTATAAAGATTGGTTGAATTAAGATCTATTTTTTTAAGTGAACTTAAGATCGCAACTAATATACAACTATCTATCTGTTCATCATAATCTTTAATGGTTCCATTTATATTGATATAGATATCATAAGTATTCATATCTATTTTTAAATGCTTCTCCATCACTGCTAAAATCATTGAAAGTCTTGCCTGATCACCAGATCTAATTATTCGCTTTCCTGTTATTCCCTTCCCTTCAACCACCAAGGCCTCAACCTCAATAAGTATTTCTCTATTGCTTTCTCTTAAAACTGTATAAGCTGTGCCACTCATCTGTCTGTTGAACTCATGAGAAACCTTTTTAATGTACTTTTCTTGTATCTCTATCAAACGATTTTCTTTTAACTCAAACAAACCAATATCATTAGTTGATCCATATCTATTTTTAACGACTTTTAACATTCTTAGTTCTTCACCTAAAACTTTTTCAAAGTGCATTACAACATCGACCATGTGTTCTAGTAATTTGGGCCCTGCAATCTGCCCATCTTTTGTAATGTGACCGATCAAGAAGCAGGTTATATTTTTGGCCTTTATATAATTCAATATTTCTAAGGTTACTTCTCTTATTTGAGCTACTCCACCTGCATTTGTTCTAATTTCTTCCATTCGTATCGTTTGAATTGAATCAATAATAAGAAATTTTGGTCTTATCGAATTAGCTATTGTTAGTATTTTTGATATCTCTACTTCCGTTGCAATATTTATATATTCATTATTTACATTTAACCGATTGGCCCTTAGTGCTATTTGCTCACAGCTCTCTTCACCACTAACATATAATATTTCTTCGTCTGCTTTTCCTAACTTATTTGCAAGCTCTAGTATCAATGTCGATTTCCCAACACCCGGTTCCCCGCACAATAAATTCAACGATCCTTGAACAAGACCTCCATCATTTGCTTTATCATACTCATGGATTCCTGTAGATATTTTATCTAGATTGTTTTGATTTATATGTATGAGTTTTGTGAGTTTGATTTCTAAGTTCTGCTTTTTTGGAATCTTCTCTTCGAAACTATTCCACTTCTGACACTCTGGACATCGTCCGAGCCAACTTGCAGTTTGATAACCACACGAGCTGCACTCGAACTTAATTTTTGATTTAGCCATTTATCTCCTTTAGAATTTAAAAAGTTCCTCCTCACTAATAATTCTAATACCTAGTTCGATGGCCTTTTTATACTTTGAACTTGATGGTTCTGTTTCGTTAGTTAATAAGATACTTGTATTCTTCGATACAGATCCAACACAACTTCCACCAAGTTTTTTAATCTTCTCTTCTACAACTGATCTCTTTTGCGAAAGCGCTCCAGTAATACATACTTTCATGTCTTTCAATGGGCCTTCAGCATCATTTTTTTCAATTTCCTCAAATTCAAAACCAAGTTCAATTAATTTTTTAATTAACAGCTTCTTCTCATTTAAAGATTTGATAAATTCTGATGCTGACTTTTCAGCAAAGCCTTCAATTGCGATAAGATCTTCTACTCTCATCGTTAATATTTTATCAATCGTTTCATATCCTGATGTAACAACTTTTTCACATTTGTTAACAGCGCCACCAGAGATACCAAGACTTGCTAAAAATGTTATTAAATTTGTTCTCTTTGACTTTTGAATTTCATCAAAAAACTTTTGTGCTAATTTATCTTTAACTTTATCTAATTTTAAAAAATCTTCTATCGTTAATTTGTAGAGATCTTCTATCCCAGAGATCATTTCTTGTCGTAAAATTTCATCAAGTCTTTTTGAACTAAGAGCTTCGATTCCGATTTTTTGAACAAAGTTTAGAATTACTTCTTTTATCTGAGCAGGGCATGATTTGTTTTTACATACTAATCTTATGTCTTCGACCGTTACAGCTTGATTGCATGATGGGCAGCAACTTGGAACAACAAAATCATTGTTACTAGCTTTCTTAACTTCAAGAAACTTTGGAATTACTTCACCAGACCTTACGATCTCGATCACATCACCTTTTTTAAGTTTGTGATTAGCTACGATCCCATAATTATGGAGTGTTACCCTCGACACTATGGCATTACTTATTTCTACAGGTTCTACTTCACCTACTGGTGTTAAATAACCATTGCGTGAAACTTGCCATGTTATATCTAGTAGTGTTGTTTGCTTTGTTTCCCCTTGAAATTTAAATGCCATTTTATAACGAGGGTGATGAGCTGTTTCCCCAAGTTCATTTTGTAAACCGATTGAATTGTAAACAAACACAAGGCCATCAATGAGAAAATCTCCCTCACTCATAAACTGTTTTGCATCCTCTATTAGGTTACTGTAATCGTTTTTTGTTTTTGGGTGTGAGACAGATAAGGCATTAAAGCCATTATCATTTAAGAACTTATATTTTTCTAATTCTAGTTTATAATCAATACCAATCACATCAAATGCTGCGAAAGAGAGATGCTTACAAAGACTAATATTTTCTTTTCTTCCGACTAACCCAGCGACAATATTTCTTTGAGATGTAGGGCGATCTAGCCCCATATTGGTCATTTCCTCACAGAGTGATATAAAAGATTTTTCATCACAGTACATCTCACCACGAATTTCAATTCTTTCCGTGCTAGAGATCGTTAAAGGGACATCCTTCATCCAGTTAACTTTCGATGTAATATTTTCACCAAACTGGCCATCACCACGTGTCTTTGCTTGTACTAATCTTCCATTCTCGTAAATTAGCGAACAACTAACGCCATCTACTTTATAAATACAAACAACGTCTTGGCCTTCCGCCCATTTCATAAGCTCATCAAGACTATATGTTTTTCCCAATGATAACATTTTTGAATCATGCTTTACCTTATCTTCAGATTTTATTTCTGATCCGATCAAATTAAGCACTGGGTTATCTGGAGAAAGCTCTCTTAGTTCATCTTCTAGTTTATCATAATCAAAGTCCGATATTTCTGGACTTCCTGCATAGTACAACGCCTTATGATAACGTATTTGTTTTTCTAGTTCTTTTACTCTTTTCATTGTTAATAATTAAAACTCGCACCAATTTTAAAATTTAAATTTTTATGTTTTACAACTGTGTCACTATTCTCAAATTCTGCTGAATTTGAAATATATTCCATAGCCCCTACAAATGCAGTATTTGGGCTATATTGATAACTTCCACCAACTTCAAGATTGAAACTTTTAACAGTGTCAGCTTCTCCGTATATTTTTAATGTTTCTTCATAACCTGGGCTTAACATAAACTCAATTAACAAATGTGCTCTAACATCTTTAATAATTGGCATCGAACCTTTTCCACCCAGAAAAATTCCTTTATAAACGGTTTCTGTAATACCGTCCGCCACTTTATTGTCATAACCATATGTATAAGAACCATATCCAATATACCCATCAAGTTGCGGTCCATAGAAGAAGCCTAGTGGTAAATAGCGATATCCAACTTTCAGTTTAAATTTTGAGAAGCTAAGTGAGTTTGAGTCACTATTAAAAGTACCCTCTTTCTTCGAGTGACTTCCAAAATGCTTATCAATATCGAGACCGGCCCAATAGTTTCTCGTAGCCCATATTTCTGCCGCTAGACCTACACCGATATTTAGACCACCAATTTCTTTTCCGCTAGAGCTATTATCAATCCTTGCTGATCCTGATCCCAAATTTAGATATCCTGCTATAAAGCCAAGCTTTCCAAAGCTACTCGATTCATCATCTGGTCTTATTTGAACACCATACTCTAGAGATTCATTATTTTTTACATCAGCCGTATTCTTTGAAATCAAAATCCAATCATCTACTTGAACTAATGTTTCTCTTTCATATTTTAAAATCTTAGCTTGCGCCTGTGACTGCCCTACATGAAAGAGCTTAGCGGTTGCTATTGGCATTGTTCTCCACTCTACGATTTCTTTTAAAAGAGGATGCCTTTGTTTTTTTACTGGTCTAACAACATTGATTTCATAGCCATTATAAATGCCCGCTTGTTGTCCAAGGTCAATTGTAAATTGTGTACCAAGTACTCCCACAACTCTTGCGTCGTAAGGTATATTTTTTTCATAGACATCAAGCCAGTTATTAACCGTCTGTGCGATTACTTCAATTTCATCACTTTCAATAGCTGTCACCTGATTGAAGTAAACATCTTTACCATTTGGCCCAAGTACTGTTACTTCAATATTCATACCCTTCGCCATGCTATCAAGTTTAATCTTTATCAAACTTCCAGCTTGAGTTTTTTCCGATACAATTTTCAAAACTTCTGGATTATTTAATGCCTGATCTAAAGTATTTTTATAGTTTGTAAGAATGTTGATAATTTCTGAATTAGATTGGTAGTAACACCACTTCGATGCTTTCAAATATCTTTCAACGAGGTCATAAACTTTAAAACCTATTGCTCCACCAACTGAATCTCTCACTGGTAAAATCATACACTTTCTCATACTCGGTTCTGCGTTTGCCACCGCTGCGAGTAAAGTAAAAGCTATTATTAGTTTACATAGGTAATTGAGGTAGTTCTTCACTGATCTTCTCTCTTTCATAAAGTTTAACTAGCATTTTATATTCGTTATTTTCTTCTTCCAGTAATTTTAATCTGAGCTTGAGCATTGCTATTTCATTCTTATAGAAATGTTCATTTAAAGTCGTTTTTTGCTCTGTCACTTCATCACATTGTATAAAGTATTTTCCATCAACAAATTTCGATTCAACTTTTTTATGTCTGATGTATCTTCTAATTGTAGATACTGATATATTTTTTAGAGTAGAATACTCAGTTATTGTCATCCAATTCATTCTAAAATTTTACCCTTTTGTTCTTTGTTAATCAAAACTTATCCCTTTTTTTAACGTTATGATATAATTTTTTTTATGAATAGAATTGATATATCAAATTTTAAAAATAAGAAGTCTGCTCTTGTTCTCTCTGGTGGTGTTGTTAAGGCCGCCGCTTGGCATTTAGGTGTTGCCTGGGCACTTGAAGAGCTTGGTTTCACTTTAAAAAATAACCACAGTGCCCCAGAGCCAGATTACGAAATCTCAACCTATGTAGGTTCAAGCGCTGGTTCACTTATTTCACTTTATCTAGCAAGTGGTTATAGTCCTACTGATATTATAGAGTCATTTATTCAGAGAAAAAATTCTACACTCAAGCCTATTGGCTACAAAGATATGCTCTCACTCAAGAAGCCTCATAATAAGGTTCAACGCAGTAGCTACGACCCCTTTGAAGGCTTCCCATTAGTAGTTAGAAAGTTACTTAGTCCTGTTCTTGGTATCTCTGGTATTTTCTCCACCCAGGGTTTACATGACTACATAAGCGAAAATATCATCAAGTCTAACGACTTTGCTGATCTTGACGCCGATCTTTTCGTGGTTGCCACACAGCTCGATCATTCACGTAAAGTTATTTTCTCAAAGTATAATTATCCAAACCCTGGTCATGACTCAACTGCTCATTACTATACTGGTATTCCTATATCTGAAGCCGTTACAGCAAGTATGAGTGTTCCTCCATTTTATTCACCATACCCAGTTGTTAATACATATACTGGCAAGACTGACTACTATATTGATGGTGAGATTAGGGAAACACTTTCTACTCATGTGGCCAGCGACAATAATTGTGAATTCATTATTTCAAGCTGGACACATACCCCATATCATTATCAAGATGAAATCGGGTCATTAATAAACTATGGTTTACCAGCTATTTGTGTGCAGGCTATATATTTAATGATTCAAAAGAAGATTGTAGGCTCTCGTGCTCGTCGTCTCGCGGCTGAAGATATTGTTAACACTGTCAATAGTTACATGAAAACTCACAAATTTGATGAAAAGCACCGTCGTCAAATTGGTGCAATTCTCGAGCGTAAGCTAAACTATAATCCGAATGTGCATTTAATTGATATTTATCCTAAGCATGAGCACTTTGATATTTTCTTTACGAATTCTTTTTCACTTGACCCGAAGCGAACTTCATTGATGGTTAAAGCTGGGTATAAGAGGACTCTTGAAATTTTTAGAAACCATGAATTTGAAGCATAGACTGGGTTTCCCCAGTCTATTTATATTTTAGATTATAGATCTAATGGTAAACTTACACCAAGAAGAACAAAGTTTTCTTCTAGTTTGTTAGTTAATGATTTTCCGTCAAACTCGTCATATGACATCATTCTATACTCTAGGTTTAGCGATACGAATGGTAAACCTGTAAAACCTACACCAAATCCAATACCGTCTCCGCTATACTCTTTACCTTTGTTTGTACCTTCTTGTTGCTCAAGATTTGTACTTAAGTAGTAAGTTGCCCAAGCTCTAAGTAGAATTGGTAATTCGTATCCTGCAAATAAACCTAAATTGTTCTGAGAAAATTTAGTTTTAGTTTTAACACCAGCAGTTTCACCCTCAAGATCACTTTCTGCACCCATTGAATAGTCAAGACCACCCATAAATCCAAGCATTGTATAACCAACACGCCCACCAATTACTGTTGTATTGAATGTATAGTCAGTAGCTCCCGCATCACCAGATCCAAGTTGATATCCAAGATATGGCTCAACTAAAAATCCTGCACTCGCACTAACTGTCATAAATACCGCTAATAATAATTTTTTCATTTTTTCTCTCCTAAATTTGCTCTATCAAGTACAAAGAATCTGTACAAAAGCTTTGATAATATTTTGTGTTGTTATTTATATCTTTTAACTTCATGTTAATTACTCCGTAATCATTACTATAGACAAATATCTTCTCTGTCAGTCCAGTTAACTCTTTTGAAAGTGTTCCATCTTTATCCATATAATAAATGTCATAAGATCCTGTTTCCTGCGTCGATGTCACTTGTGCATGGAAATCTTTTAGTGCGTTCTTAAGATTTAACTGAATAAAGCATGCTTTAGTATTATCATCTATTCCAAGTATACTTTTTAAATATGGAATAAAATCTTCTCCAGGAAGTTTTATTTTACTATCCTCTCCAACTCCGACAAATATTTTTTGCCCATAATCGATTTCGAGATATTTTCTGAACGCATAGTCTCTTCGTGGAATTTTCAATTTATATCGATTAAGTCCAATCTTCGTTGATGCTATATTCGTATTAAAAAACCTGATCCTTTTATCGTTCATTTCAATCGGTAACGTTTTTTTAGAAAGTAAATTTTCCTCTACCAATTCAAATTCTAAGTATTCTTTCGAATGAAAATTCGACTCGTCATAGGTCACTTCCCCACGGGTTAAATGAATAATTTTTTCTGACATATCACCTTTCATATCCATATACCTAATTAAGGTATTCCCTGGTTCTATATCAATGTATAACTCATACTGGTATTCATTATCGACCCTTGCTTCTTTCAAGTTATGATCAAGATAAATCTTCTTTTTAAATTTTCCATCTAACGATGTTGAATCTATTTCTTCACCAAGATTGATCAGAAGATAGGCACCATACTCTTCAGTTTGGATATACTTTCTTACCATTGTATCAAAGGTACTTTCATCAAATAGTGGTATATTAAATATGTCATTTTCTCGAACAGCTAATTCAAAGTTAGTTCTCATCACATTTCTAGCGGCAATAGAACCTTTAAAATTGTAGAATCGATCATCGTTCGCAATTGGAATTTTAATTACTCCGGTTCCGCTATCTGTAAACAACTGATTTGTGTCGTAATTTGGGACCAAGTCAAAATCAGTTACTCCCTTTTTCTCAAGGCCTTTACTACCAACGATCGAAGTTTTTATTTCAAAATAACTTTCTATATTTCTTCTAGCAGCTGAAGAAATAAACTGACTAAAATCTATATTATCAAATTGTGGGACTTGTTTTTTTTGTGGTTGTTTAGAGACCTTATTTTTAGTCTCAAGCTTTACTACAGGTACTTCTTTTGGGGTTTTTATAACTTCTTTATTTTCAGGGGTGTCGTAAGTAAAGAACACCATTTCTTCATCTTTACTTATTTTTTTTGTCTTTGTTTTCTTATCTTTCATGACTGATGAACTAATTTGCTTTATTTCATCTTCTTGTTTTTCAGATTTTTTAAGTAGCTCATCCCAGTTAATGTTCTTTGTTTTAATACTGATTTTATAAGGTTTAAAGTCATGGACATTAGTGTCTGAAAATTCATTCCCAAAACAAACTAAGGTACTGAAAATTAATGTAAAAAGCAGCTTTAATAACATGCTTCTATTGTCTTATGGAGTGGTCTTTGAAGAAAGAGAGCGGCAAATTTTGCCTAAAAAAAAGGGGACTAATTAAGTCCCCCTTTTTCATTATTTTTTTGCAGTTTTTGATAACTGAATTCTAAGAGCAGCTCTTTCAGCTTTACGACGAAATTTTTCAATTTCATCATCTGTTAGAGTACCCGACAGTTTTTCATTTGCATGATTAAGTGCCAGTTCAGCTCTTTCTGAATCTACTTCTAAGTCTTCTTCAGAAGTATTTGCCAGAATTGTGATCTTGTTATTAAGAACCTTACAAACCCCAGTAGATACAAAAAAGTGTCTATCTGGATCGTCAGCTCCACCAAATACAGAAATAATACCTGTATTTAACTTTTCAACGATATGAGTGTGATCCTTCTTAACTTCGATCTGTCCACGTAAAGTTGGGATAAGAACGTCCTCTGCAGGAGCGTCCTTAACGATTACTTTACTTGGAGTTAAAATATCAACAGTGAAGTTATTCATATTCGCCTCAATTAGTTTTTAGAGTCTGCTTTCATTTTTTCCCACTTTTCGTAAACCATGTTTAGGTCTCCTACTAAGTAGAAAGCTTGCTCAGGAACATCATCACATTCACCGTTTAAGATAGAATTAAATGCTTTAATTGTATCTTCGATTTTAACGAATTGTCCTTTAATACCAGTAAACTGCTCAGCAACGAAGAATGGTTGAGAAAGGAACTTCTCAATCTTTCTTGCTCTACCAACTAGTTTCTTATCATCTTCAGAAAGTTCGTCCATACCAAGAATCGCGATAATATCTTGAAGTTCTTTATACTTCTGAAGAATAGCTTGTACCGCTCTAGCAGTATTGTAATGCTCGTCACCTAAAATTGCTGGCGAAAGAATTGTAGATGAAGATGAAAGTGGATCTACCGCTGGGTAAATACCTTTTTCAGCAATCGATCTAGAAAGTTCTGTCGTTGCATCTAAGTGAGCAAATGTTGTTGCAGGAGCTGGATCCGTATAGTCATCCGCAGGTACGTATACAGCTTGGATTGAAGTAATCGATCCATCTTTTGTTGAAGTAATACGCTCTTGCATCGCACCCATTTCTGTACCAAGAGTTGGTTGGTAACCTACGGCAGAAGGAATACGTCCAAGAAGTGCAGATACCTCTGAACCAGCTTGTGTAAAACGGAAGATATTATCAACAAAGAAAAGTACGTCTTGTTTTTCTTCATCTCTAAAATATTCAGCAATTGAAAGACCAGTAAGTGCAACTCTCGCTCTTGCTCCTGGTGGCTCATTCATCTGTCCATATACCAGTGCTGTTTTTTCGATAACACCTGAATCTCTCATCTCGTGATAAAGATCGTTACCTTCTCTCGTTCTTTCACCTACACCAGCGAAAACCGAGAAACCACCGTGGTGAGTTGCAATGTTGTTAATAAGCTCCATAATTAGAACTGTCTTACCAACACCAGCACCACCAAATAGACCAATCTTTCCACCTTTTAGGTATGGAGCAAGAAGGTCAATAACTTTAATCCCTGTATAGAATGGCTCAAGTTTAGTTGATTGATTTTCAAAACTTGGTGGCTCTCTATGGATTGAATATGTTTTTTTACTTTCAAGTGGTCCTGCTTCATCAACTGGTTGCCCAATTACGTTGATGATACGTCCAAGACACTCTCTACCAACTGGAGCTTGAATAGTAGCACCAGTATCAGTAACAGGTAGTCCTCTTGATAGACCTTCAGAAGAGTCCATTGCAATTGTTCTTACTACGTTGTCACCTAAGTGAGTAGCTACTTCAAGAACAAGGTTGTTTTCTTGATCATTGATTGTTTTATTAGTAACCGTTAGAGCGTTAAAGATCGCTGGAAGTTTACCATCAGCAAACTCAACGTCAACAACTGGCCCCATAACCTGACGAATTACACCTCTAGATTCAGACATTTTATTTTGCTCCTTAACCATTGAGTGACTCAGCACCAGAAACAACTTCAATAAGTTCAGTTGTAATAGCAGCTTGTCTCAATTTGTTCATTTTTAAAGTTAATGTTCTAATTGCATCTTTACAGTTTCTTACCGCATTATCCATTGCAGTCATACGTGAACCATACTCTGCCGCGATAGCGTCAAGTTGAGCTGTCCATAAAGCACTTGTGTATGCTTCTGGGATTAACTCATCAAGAATAACTTCTGGCGATGGATCGTATTTAAAATCAAATGGAAATTTTTCTTTCAGTTCTTCTTTTACACTATTATCCATAGTCATTGGAAGAACTTGCTTGATAGTTGGAATTGTAGAAATTGCAGATTCAAAAACGTTATATGCAATATGAACTTTACCTACTTCACCAGAAGTAAATAGTTCAGCTAACTCTTTACCTACTTTTTGAATTTCATCAAAAGCAGGCTCAGACTTTTTGAATGTAAATGTCTTACCAACGTTAACTTCTTTTTGAATTAATTCTCTTACTTTTTTACCGATGAAGAAAACTTTTAAATTCTCTCCTCTTTCCTTACAAAATTCTCTAACTGGTTTTGCTAAGTTACTATTGTAACCACCACATAAACCTTTATCAGATGAAATAACTAAAAGTACTTCATACTTGCTTTCGTTATTCTCTAAATATTTGTGAGAGTAATTTTGTACTAAAGCAGAGATTGTTTTAATTGAATCTTCTAATTCAGTAGCAAAAGGACGAGAACTTTGAATTGCCTGCTGTGCTCTGTTTAGCTTTGCAGCTGAAACAAGCTTCATAGCAGCAGTGATTTTCAAAGTACCTTTCGTACTTTTAATTCTCTTTTTTAGTTCCTTAACATTTGCCATACGGCCCCTCAACATAATGGGTGAATTTTACTTCACCCCTACTTAAAAATTAGTATTTTTTATTAGCAACAAATTCTTTGATGATTGCAGTTACTTTAGTAGCATTGTCACCAGAAACTTCTTTTGCATTTCTAATTTCAGTCATCATTGCTGAATGAGTTGTATTAAGGTGCTCTAATAGATCTTTTTCACACTCTCTGATTTTAGAAACAGGAACTGGATCAAGAAGACCGTTAGTACCAGCAAAGATAGCGATTGTTTGATCGATAACGTCTACTGGTGAATATTGAGCTTGCTTTAGAAGTTCTACAAGTCTCTCACCTTTTGAAAGCTGCTTTTGAGTAGCTTCGTCTAGGTCAGAACCAAACTGAGCAAATCCTGCAAGTTCTCTATACTGAGCAAGGTCAAGTCTTAGAGTACCAGCAACTTTCTTCATTGCCTTAATTTGAGCAGAACCACCAACACGTGATACCGAGATACCAACGTTTACAGCTGGTCTAACACCTGAGTTGAATAAATCAGACTCTAGGAAGATCTGTCCATCTGTAATCGAAATTACGTTTGTTGGAATATATGCAGAAACGTCACCTTCTTGAGTTTCAATTACTGGAAGCGCAGTTAAAGAACCTGCTCCTAGTTCATCAGAAAGTTTCGCCGCTCTTTCAAGAAGTCTTGAGTGTAGATAGAAAACATCCCCAGGGAATGCTTCACGTCCTGGTGGACGTCTAAGAAGAAGTGAAAGCTGTCTATAAGCTTGTGCTTGCTTAGTTAAATCGTCATAAACGATAACCGCGTGCTTTCCGTTATCTCTATAGTACTCACCCATTGTACAACCAGTATATGGAGCTAAGAATTGTAGTGGTGCAGAAGCAGATGCAGTAGCAGAAACGATGATTGTATAATCAAGAGCTCCAGCTTCTTTTAGTTTTTGTTGTACTTGTCTTACTGTTGATTGCTTTTGTCCAACAGCTACGTAAATACAAACTACATCTTTACCTTTTTGGTTGATGATAGTGTCGATTGCAACAGCAGTTTTACCTGTCTTTCTATCACCAATGATAAGCTCTCTTTGTCCTCTTCCGATTGGTATCATAGCATCGATAGCTTTAATACCTGTTTGAAGTGGCTCATGAACAGATTTTCTTGCGATAATCCCAGGAGCTTTAACTTCAACCATTCTTGTATGTTCAGATTTAATTTCACCTTGACCATCAATTGGCTGTCCAATTGCGTTTACAACTCTTCCTAGAAGAGCGTCACCTACTGGAACTTCAACGATTTTTTCAGTTCTTTTTACAACAGAACCTTCTTTAATCCCTGTGTCTTCCCCAAGAATTGCGATACCAACGTTATTCGCTTCAAGGTTTAGAACCATTCCTTTTGTACCTGTTTCAAATTCTACTAGCTCTCCGGCCATAACATTCTTAAGACCGAAAACACGAGCAACACCATCACCAACAGTTAGAACGTTACCAACTTCGTCTACTTTAAGACGAGTTTCGAAGTTAGCAATTCTTTCTTTGATAATGCTTGTAATCTCTTCTGGATTCATTGACATCTCTTACCTCTACAGTATTAGTTGCAAAAACTTTTTTGTTTTTTATTAGTTATTAATAATTGTTTCTTTAAAATCTTGTAATTGTTTATCTACTGAAGCATCTAATTGATAATCTTCAACAGTAATTCTAACTCCTGCAGTAATTGCAGAATTCTTCACATAAGTTAGATCTGGCTCAAGCCCAAGCTCTTTCTTTAGGTGAGTCTTAATTTTAGCAACAGTTGCTTCATCTAATGAATCAGCTGCACCTTCAATTGTTCCTCTCATAAATCCTTTCTTGTGATCGTCAAGAACGATAAGATCTTTGAAGATTAATGGTAGTACTGAAAATCTTTTCTCAGCCATTAAGTACTTAAGAAAAGAAACAGTGATTGGACTAAAGTTTAACTTTGAAATAATTGCTTCAAGTACAGAAGTTTTTTCTTCAACTGTAAATAAGTCTAAGAATAAAACATTCTCAAGATTGTTGTTCTTATTGATGATCTCTGTAAGAGTCGTCAATTCATCAGCAACATTAACTTTCGAAGCTTCACCTAGTTCAAAGATCGCTTTAGCGTATGCTTTAGATACTAATTTTTCTTTCATTTTTATCAACCCTATAATTTAGAAAGTATATTTTCAGTTGTTTTCTTATTGATATTTGTATCTGCTACGATTTTTGATTTAGCTTTTGCGATAACTTCATCAAGTAAAGTTTCATTTAGCATTTTAATCATTGCATTCTTTTCACTTTCAATTTTGTGAGCAGAATCATTCGTAAGTTTTGCAATCGTTTCTTTCACTTCTTTTACATAGTTGGCTTCAAAAGCTTCACTATCTTTGTGTGCATTTTCAATAATTGCTTTAACTTCAGAATCAAGATGACTAATCTTTTTCTCGTAAGTATCAAGTTTAATTTGTGCTTCTCTGTCTCTCTCACTTGCAAGTTCCACAAGCTCTTTAACTTTTACAGAATTGTCATCGAACATTTTCTTTAGTGGAGCTTTTAACTTCCATCCAATGAAACCAAAAACGATTGCAAAGTTAACAGCCGGAACAATTAGATCTGATAAGTGACCAGCTGAGTGTCCACCTTCGCTTGCAGCGAATGCACCAAGTTGTAATAATAGTAATGAAAATAGTTTCATCTCTTCTACCTTATTGAATAATTTTAGTTACTAGTTCTTGTGATAAAGAATCTGCCTGACTTAAAATCGAAGTTTTCTTGCTTTCAATTTCAGATTCAAATTCTTTTCTTTCTTGAGTTGCTTTAACTTCTAAAGATTTCTCATGCTCTTTAATAGTCTTGCTTTCTCTCGCAACTACTTCTTCTTTTTTCTTGTGAATAATTGCAAAAGCTTCTGACTTAGCTTCGTCAATTTTTGCTTTGTATTTTTTTGCTAATTCGTCCGCACTTTTAAGTTTCCCTAAAGCACCATCTTCCATCTTTGTTGTCTTAGCTTCTCTAAGGTCTAATACTTCTTGGAGCTTTGAAAAGAACAAGCTTCTTAGTACTGCGTAGAGAACCACAACAAGTGCAAATTGATAGAAAAATGATTGGTCGATGTCTAGTGATTTGAAGATATTAAGAATCGCATCCATTGATTACTTACTCCGAAGCTGAATAGTTAATTGTTGAAATATTTTTTCCTATTTTCTAATCTTTAAAGGCGATTAAGTCAAGATGAAACGGACTATGTGCATTGCATTAGTTATTTTCATGCATCTTAGTTGTTCCGTGGAAGATAACCCCGTCCTCAACAACAAGTGATGGTGTTGTAATAGTGCCTTCAAATCTTGCCGGTTTGATAATCTCAACCCGAGATGAAGCCTTGATATTTCCTTTTACGACGCCACTAATCAAAATAACATCAGCAATAATGTCAGCGTTCACAACTGCAGCGTCTGAGATGATTACCGTGTCGTTTGAGAAGATACTACCATTAACAAGCCCTGCGATCCTCGCAACACCATTAAACGATAGATTCCCCTCTAGTTTGCAGCCTTCTTCAATGATTGCAGCCATATTACTTGTAGACACGATTTTTTCCTTTTTGGTTCTATAGGACCAGAATCAAAAAAGTGGTCCGATAGGACCACCTTCTAAATTATTTTAATAGATATTCGTATAGGTCATTAAACTCTGCTTCATTTGAAAAGTTAAGAACAATTTGTCCTCCACCTTTTTTATCTGTTTTAATGCCAAAATGATAACCTGTACTTTGTTCAAGTTTTTGTCTGTACACATCTAACTTTTCAGAAAAATAAGATGCCTGTGCAGTGTCCTTGTTTTTTGCTGGTGATTTTTTACTCTTAATTAGTTTTTCAGTTTCACGAACAGAAAGTTTTTTTACAATTGCTTCATTCGCAATTCTTAAACAATCCTCTCTCTCCTTAACTGCAGCAAGAACTTTTGCATGCCCAAAAGAAAGTAATTCTTTTTGAAGCATATCTACAACATCTCTCGGTAGTTTTAAGATTCTAAGAAAGTTTGCAACTGTAGATCTATCTTTACCAACTTTCTTTGAAACTTCTTCTTGAGTTAGTTGATATTCTTCCATTAATTGAAAGTAAGCTAATGCTTCTTCAACACAGTTTAAATCACTTCTCTGAACGTTTTCGATGATGGCCATAACCATCTTCTCTCTATCTGTTGCTCTTTTAATAACAACAGGAACTTCTTTTAGTCCTGCCATTTTAGAAGCTCTTAATCTTCTTTCTCCTGCAACAAGTTCAAATCCAACATCAGTTTTTACAACGATTAGTGGTTGTATAACTCCGTTCTCTTTTATTGAATTAGAAAGTTCTAATAATAGCTCTTCCTTAAATATTTTTCTTGGTTGATTTGGATTAGTTTTAATTTGATCAATACTAACCATATATGGTGATGCATCTTCTTTCTTTTCAGCCTGAACAGTTGTATTCGTCGAAGCTTGTGAATCCATTTCCATTTTACTCTTTGCTTGTAAAAAAGGATTGCTTGCTTGTGAATCAATAAGTGATGCTATTCCCTTACCTAGTGCCATTTTCTTTGCCATTTACTATCCCCTTATTGAATTTGATTCGACATCATAGAATTATCAACTTCTGCCACTCTTGGTATCGTTGGTAATTCGTCTACAATTTTCGACTCTCTTTCCTTGAGAATAACTTCCTTCGCTAATGCCAGGTATGCTTCACTACCTTTAGACTCAATATCATAAAGAATAATTGGCTTACCAAAACTTGGACACTCAGCTAGTTTTACATTTCTTGGGATAACAGCTTCGAATACTTTATCACCAAAGTGTTTTCTAATCTCACTACAAACTTGCTTGTGAAGACTTGCCCTACTATCAAACATAGTTAGAAGAATTCCTTCCATCTCTAAATCTGGATTAAGATTTGCCTTAATTAGCTTAACTGTATTGATTAACTGAGCAAGCCCTTCCATTGCAAGATATTCCGTCTGCATTGGAACTAGGAAACTATCAGCTGCATTTAAAGCATTAACTGTAAGTAGACCTAGTGACGGTGGACAATCAATTAGAATATAGTCGTAGTAATCTCTAATTGCTCTGAATGCATTTTTTAATTTTGCTTCTCTAGCAAATTCAGAAACTAGCTCAATCTCTGCCCCAGATAAGTTATTATCAGATGGACAGATATGTAGATGTGGTAGTTCAGTTTCGTAGATCGCTTCTTTAATATCTACATTACCAATCATTGCATGATAGATATTACAGTGATTATATTGCGATGCGTCTAACCCTAAACTAATAGAACCGTTTCCTTGTGGATCGAGATCAATTACCAGAGTTTTCTTATCAGCTACTGCTAAGCAAGCTGCAAGGTTGATAGTAGTTGTAGTCTTACCTACACCACCTTTCTGGTTCATCATTGCTATGATTTTAGCCATTTATGTCTCCCTAGAGTTTTCGTGTGTACTATATTTTTAGAGTAATTTTGATAGACTGACAATATTTTTATTTTTATTTCTTGTGAAATCTCTGATCATTGTTCCACGTAGAACAGTCTTATTTTTTAGAACAATAACCATACGACCTTCAGTGCCAGGAATATCGATTAGCTTCTCTTCAACAATCTCCCACTGATTCCCAAGCCAATCAAGGTCTTCAAGTTCGTAGAAATTTGGCCCCTTGTAGAAAAGAACATGAACTGTTTTATCTGTAATGATTCCCGGTAAGAGATTTTCCACTGTCGAAACGGCCTTGAAAGACACCAGGCAATCTTGATCTAAATATACATTCTCATATCTCTGGTGATAGGTTTTAACATTATTAATCCCCATCTTTTGTGCAATCTCTCCTACTACTTTTGCCTTCTTTCCTCTTGCCTCAAATCCGAGATATTTTTTATCTGGATTGTGATATGCCATTGGTAGCAATGGAAAACCACCACCAAAACCGACATCGATATGAATCTTAGTATTCTTATATATTTTTTCTAAGATTTTAGATTCTTCAAAAGGTATAATCGAATCCCTATATTGTTTATTATAGAAGTCTTCGTAAGAATTAATTCTAGTAAGATTAATTCCAGCATACTCGCCATTAACAAGGTCGAGATACTTTGTGCAAAATTCATTTTCCATTATATTAAGTTTCCTGCCACGTAGGCCAATGTTGCTGGTCTTATTCCTACTATTCTTTGAAGCTGACCAAATGTCTCCGGTCTTATTTCTTTTACTCTCTGTTTGCATTCATACGAGACATTTGTAGAATTGGCGATCTTCTCCCAATCCACTCTCTTCTTTTCAAGCTTATTCAGTTTACTATTCTCAAGATCAGATCTTTGTATATAACCTTCATACTTTATTGATATAGCCACACAATTAATAATTCTCGAATCGATTAATAGTCCATTTGCAGTAAATTCTTTATTAAGTACTTCGACAGGATCTAAATGAGCTCTTTTTGCTAATTCAGCAAGATTGATATTGGTATTTAGTGGTCCATAATTATTTTCTTTGAAATATTCTATGTTTTTTGGATTAGCTTTATATGTAAAGGTCTTTGCTAATTCAAAAAGTACTTCATACATATCAATAAATTGATCGAGATATGTATCGAGTGCCGTATTTAAACCTAATTGCTTACGAAACTGATACATTCTTAGATAAACATTATCTTCACGTACAAATAATCTATTCTCAGAACGTGCAGTAAAGAGACGATACGGCTCATCCCTTTTGTTTGACACAAGATCTTCTACCATAACTCCAATATATGATACTTCTCTATCTAAAACTAATGGCATTTTACCTAAAACAGATAAGCCAGCATTTACACCAGCAATTAATCCCTGTCCTGCCGCTTCTTCATAGCCAGAAGTTCCATTAACTTGTCCTGCAAAGTACAATCCTGGAACTTCTTGCGATTGAAGGGTAATATCTAATTTAGTTGTATCAACTACATCATATTCGACTGCGTAGCCATAAATAGCAATTTCACAGTTCTCTAGCCCCTCAATTGTACGTAAAAATTCTAACTGAACTTCTTTTGGTAGCGAAGTTGATACACCATTTGGATAAAAAGTATCTAACTCTAAACTTTCTGGTTCAACAAATACATGGTGAACATCTTTGTCGAGATATCTATAAGCTTTATCTTCTATACTAGGACAGTATCTAGGACCAACACCTTGAATTTGACCGTTAAATATTGGAGATCTCTCTTTATTTGCTCGAATTATTGATAGTGTCTTTTCATTAGTCTTTGTTAAATGACATGAGACTTGTTCCACGTGGCGTTTGAAGATATCATGATCAAAATGGAAGTTTGGTGTTCTTGAATCACTCTCTTGCTCCTCCATTTTAGAAAAGTCTATAGTTTGTCTTTTAATTCTAGCAGGAGTTCCTGTTTTGAATCTTTTTGAGAGGGCTGTTACTCCTGCAAAAACATCTGACAAAGCACCACTTTTCAAACAACCTACTCTTCCACCTTCGGATTGTTCTTCACCAGTGTGCATTCTTCCATTTAGAAAAGTACCTGTCGTAACAACAACCTTCTTAGACTCGAACACACTTCCTGCAGATGTCGTTATCTTAAATAACTCATCTACTTTCGCGACAGTGCTAACTGGTTCACGCACTACAGTTATATTTGATTTATCCGCGACTAATTGCTCAGCCTCTCTTGAGTAAATTTCCTTATCAATTTGAACACGAGTCGACTGCACGGCATAGCCTTTAGACTCATTAAGTATTCTGTATTGAATTGCACTTCGGTCTGCAAGTTTACCCATAACTCCACCAAGGGCATCAATCTCGCGAACTACTTGTCCTTTACCTACCCCACCTACTGCAGGGTTACATGGTGCTGAAGCAATACCAATCCCGGGCATTGTTAAAATTAATACATCAAGGCCAAGCTCAGCAGAAGCAAAAGCTGCCTCAAGACCTGCATGACCACCACCAATAATGGTTACATCATATTTCATATCTTTCCCAAAAAGTTCCACATGGAACAATGTTCTACGTGGAACACAAATAATAGAAATGGCCAAAATAGTCCACTAAAATATTGAAATTGCTAAAAAATTACTTACCAATACAGAAATTGCTGAAAATATTCGAAAGGATATCATCTGGAGAGATAATGCCAATTAACTCACTGATTTTATTACCTAATATTCTACTTTCAGCAGAAATAATGGCAATATCTCCTAAGTTATTGATATTACTTGTAAAAACATCATAACTATCTGATATTTCGTTTATTACTTGACGGTGACGATCAACTACTATTGGGTCCTGCGACTTTAATAAAGAAAATTTGGCACGAATCTCATCACTAATCTTTGGTCCTATAGAACCAGTAGAACCATTTTCACTAGCTGGTCCTATAGAACCAGAAATGATTTTTTTAATTAGTGGTTCTATAGAACCACTTTCTAAAAGTGCCCCCATAGGACCAAAATCATATAAGAAATCTTCTTTTACACTCAGAAAAAAAACATTTCTTGATTGTGGAAGAACTCTCAAGCTATCAGTATTTATCGGCTTCTCGAGCTTATCACAATGATTAAAAATAATAGCATCGAAAATAGTTTCTTCAGAAAAAGAGAAATTGAATTCCGAAATTTTAGTAATATCAAGAAGCAGAATTTTGTAAAAAGCATTATCTAAAATTGAGACGGCCCTACGAATCCCCTCCTCCTCAATTGTGTCAGAAGTAATTCTAAGACCAGCAGTATCAATTAATTTATAAGTATTATTTTCGATTTCAATATACTCAGTAATAAAATCGCGAGTGGTTCCTGCGATATCAGAAACAATAGCTCTATTATCATCAAGTAAAAGATTAAATAGAGAACTCTTTCCAGAATTCGGCTCTCCAACAAGAATGATATCAGGAGACATAAATGCTTTTTTTGAAACATTGGCAGATTTTTTGAGATGTGCAATTTCTTTACCCAATTTTTTAGTTGAGTCTTGTAGTAGGGCAATACTCTGCTCCTCCCCTACATCCTCAGCGAAATCGATATTAATCTCAATAGCCGACTTCAATTTTAAAAAAGATTGGTAAAGATTTTGATAGCGACGATATAGATCCCCATTTAAAAGCTGAAATCCTTGTTCTAGCATAAGGCCAGATGAGGCATTTAAAAGTGTATCAAGACCTTCAACCTGAGCAAGGGTCAGCTTCTTATTTAGCAAGGCCCTATACGTAAATTCTCCATTTTTAGCCATTCGAAATAAACCGGAGCTAACAAAGCATGAAATAATACGTTTAATATTTAAAACATTACCGTGTGCTGAGATTTCAAGAATATTCTCGCCGTTATAAGAGTTGGGCCCCTTAAAATAAGTAACGACAACTTCATCAAGTACGGTATTTTCATAATACAATTTACAGAATTTTGCGGTGTTCGGTTGTAGTTTTGAAATATCGAAATTGAAGAAATCTTTGAGATATGTGAGTTCTGGGAATCCAGATAATCGAATCAAACCTATCGCTGTGTTTTCGGAAACTCCAGAGGAACAAGCAACAATAGGTTTATCATCGAAATTAAAGATCATATTAGTCTATAGTTTTATAAACAAGTAACTGCTGTCCAATACCTAGTAGGTTTGAAACACAGAAGTATAAGTTAAGACCAGCTGGTAGATCTTTCATAATGAAACAAAATACAAGTGGCATGATATACATAATCTTTTGTTGATTAGGATCAGCAGTTGTTGATGGGTTTAGCTTAGTTTGCATAAGCATTGTAATCCCCATTAAAACTGGAAGCACATAATATGGATCCTTCATACTAAGGTCAGTAATCCATAAGATAAATGGAGCATTAACAAGATCTACAGAGTTATTAATCGCTTGGTAAAAAGCAATAAAGATTGGAACCTGAAGAAGCATTGGAAGACAACCACCAAGAGGGTTAGCACCGGCTCTTTTGAAAAGCTCCATTGTTTCTTTTTGCATTCTCTGTGGATCATCCTTAAACTTTTCTTTAAGCTTAGCAATTTCTGGTTGAACAGTTTGCATTTTCTTCATTGATTTAAAAGATTTAAACTGAAGAGGGAAAGTTAAAAAACGAATAATAAAAGTAAGGATGATAATCGCTAAACCAAAGTTACCAACATAGTTATAGATATATTGCATACCTTTCAAAATCGGCACAGCAAGGACAGAGAACAGTCCAAAGTCAATAGATAGATCTAACTGATCTTTAAATGAAGAAAGATAGTCATAATTTTTTAAAGAGTAAATGAAGTAACCTTCTAATGTATTAGTAGGTTCAATCGTTCTTAAAACAAAATAACCACTCTCTTTTACTGCAAATTTAGAAACTAACTTCTCAGAAAATACCTGTGCAAATAAATGATGATTGAAATCTAACCCAACCCATTTAGTTTTCCCTTCTCCATCATCATCAGATCCTACGTTTATACGTTGAGTATCAGTAGTGTTAATTAGAAATTGTCTTCCAACTCCACTAGCTTGACTTTTTTCAGAAGACTGCATTGAAAAGGCATAATTAGAAGCTGTATTACCTTCAATTTTATAAAATAAACGACCATCATCTTTTAAATCAAAAGTAACTTTAAGCCCTAAATGTTCATCGTAACCTGCAATAGTTGAAGACATCGCAATCTCTTCAAACTTTAAACTAATATTTTCAAGTTGGTTTTTAGAATTGACCACTAAAAGCCTGAAAAAGTTTTCTTCGTCAGATAATTCGTTCAGTGCAATCCCAGTCTGGTTCCCTTTTGCTGAAGCGAAAGAGAAATCTGAATTAACGGTGAATGCATAATCACCATTGATAAGATTTACACTTGTAACTTCAGTCAGCTGAGTTGGAACTTCTTGTGCTTTACTTTCGTTGTTAATAACAGAAGTTGTTTTTTGTTCAGATACTGGACGTGAAATATTGTTATCACTAATAACTTTTTCTTCTATCGCCTTGTCCGTCTTTGGCATAAAAAAAGCATTCCAAGCAAACAGGATTAAACCTGAAATAGTAAATGCTAGAACCGTTCTTTTTTGGTCATTATTCATTAATTACTCCATATAGAAAAATATCTCTAATCAATACCATGCTGTATTTGAGTTGTTAATCTTTTAAAGTCTTATTTTAGAAAATGAAAACTCGAGAGATGACTGCAGATCTTTCAACGGATCCTCAGACTGTTTAAATAAACGTGGTGAAACAAGAATGAGATAATCAATCCCAGTTTCTTTATATTCGGAACAACGATAAAACTCACGTATCAGACGCTTGCATTTATTACGATCATGAGCCTTACCAACTTTTTTAGTTACAGTAATGCCTATCCTACTATTCACAGAATTTAATTTTGATTTTTTGAAATAGACCCTTAACCATTTAGTGTTAAAGTATTTCGCATTTTTTTTGAGGTGACCAAAGTCGGAGGCTGACAATAAGCGATGAAATTTTTCAAAGCCATTGTCAGCTTTATTCATGACTTATTTTTTACCTGTAGAAACAGTTAGTGACTTACGTCCTTTAGCTCTTCTAGCATTAACAACTTTACGTCCGTTAGCTGTAGACATTCTCTTAAGGAATCCGTGTACTCTAAGTCTCTTTTTCTTTTTTGGTTGCCAAGTTCTCTTCTTCGCCATTTTCAACCTACCTATTTAAATTACAGTTTGAATAAAATGTTTTATTAGAAGCATACTTTTATACTCTCTGGCCCATTAGGTCAATCAGGAAAATATATATTTCATATAAACGACTAATTTTTTTGGCCATGCACAAGAAACATATTTTTTTGTATGGCCACCTTTTTTGGGCCATGTTACATAAATGCTCCACACACACGAAGAACACACAATTTGGAGAACATAAAGATGCAAGGAAACTTTCCTTTTAGCCAATTCTTGAAATCAGGCAACAGTATCAATAATTTCGACCACTTAAGCAATATTCCAGTTTCCACTCCTACCAATAATCAAGAGCTTATTGGCGACTTTGACGTGGAAGAAATCGAAATGATGAACCAAGAGATTCACAAGGTTCTACAAAACTCTGTAACTACTCAAAAATACACAGCTTTTTTTGAAGGTTCATTCAATTTAAAGACTATCAATCAAGGAACAGCCATTTTCACTGTTCCTACTCAATTTATTAAGTCAATGGTTGAAAAGAATCTTCCACAGATCTCAGAGTCAATTTTTTCAATTCTAGGCAAGCAATATCAAATAGATATAAGCGTTGAGGGAACAGCAGATCAACAAACTGCCCCTATAGAACCGCCAAAGGCAAGATCTGCAGCTGAAGTCTCATTCAAGCTAGATCTTGAGCCAAAGAAAGAAGACCTACTCTCTAAAGTAGAAAGTAAATATATTGACCACATCAACCCTGAACACACGGGAATTCTAATCGACCCCGTGAAGAAGTTCACAAATTTTGTTGTTGGACCATCAAATAATATGGCCTACGCGGCAGCCCTAGCGATCGCAAAACATCCAGGTAAAGCAGGGAAATATCCATCCTTATATATCCACAGTAATTCAGGGCTTGGTAAAACTCACCTACTCCATGCAATTGCTAATGGAGCGAAGGAGAATTATCCGCATTTCATCATTTGTCTTATTACAGCTAGAGATTTTATGAGAGAGATGATCGATGCAATTAAAGCAGAACAATTACACGAATTCAGAAAGAAGTATTCTGAGAAAGTTGATATCTTAATGATCGATGACGTTCATGAGTTAAAAGGACGTGAAGGAACTCAAAGAGAATTCTTTCATATCTTTAATGAGCTATACAATAAAGGTAAGCAGCTTATCTTTACGTCTGATAAGACTCCACAGGAGATTAATGGACTTGAAGAACGCATTAGAACAAGGTTGCAATGGGGTCTTGTTGTAGACATCCAAAAACCAGATTTTGAGACTCGTACGGCCATCATTAAAACGAAAGCTGACGAACTCGACCTATTTTTGTCTGATGACATTATTAATCTTATCGCTTGTAACGTTAAAAATAGTATCAGAGAGCTTGAAGGATCATTAATTAAGCTATCAGCATATACAGACATCATGAAGGTCGATATCGACATTGAAATGGTTAAAGATGTACTTGCATTGAAAGAACATGAAGACGAAAGAAAGGTAACACTAGAAATCGTTGCAAAAACTACATCACATCATTTCAGAATACCAATTGCTGATCTCAAGTCTAAATCGCGTACCAAAGATATTGCCAACGCAAGATTCATTGCGATGTACCTTTCTCGTAAGATTGTTGGTGCTACCCATGAAGAAATTGGAAAATTCTATGGTGGACGTGATCATAGCTCTGTTGTTCACGCGGAACAAAAAATTACAAAACAATTAAGCAGTGACTCACAACTCTCAAGAGACGTGATGACAATTGAAAATTCACTGTAAAATACCTGATAAATTCACATAACAATTTAATAAACCTGACTAGTCACGGCCCTGTTAACGCAGGGCCTTTTTATTTTCCACGGCCAATAGAAAGTTATCAACAAAAATGACTAGTCAATGTGAATAATATTTTCTTATAATTACAGAGACTTAGTGTATATATCAAGAAATTATCACCGGCCGTGGATAAAATATAATTAACGGCCTCAACATGTGAATAGAAAAGTTATCAACAAGTGGATAAAATGTTGGGCCATGACTAGTCAAAATAGACAAAAAGACGACATTGAAAAGAATCGAATAAATATTAACTATTGGCCGTGAATAACTATCTTAAAAACGTCAATAATTGTTCAAAAACTTTTAATATACGCATGATGCAAAAAGTTAGAAAATAGTTTACAACGGCCGTCAACATAGGCCAAAATTTGATAAAGCAATACCACAAGGGTGTTTAAGGCTTTTAAACTTATCCACAAAGTAATATATATAATAATATAAATATATATATAAAGAGAAAGAGAGTAAGAGCCTTGCTTACTTGAAAAAAGAAATATAAAAACTACTAAGATTATTTGAACGTATAGGAATTGAAATGCAGATAACGGTACAATCTGAAAATTTAAGAGATGCACTTGGTAAGATACTTACTGTAGTAGATAAAAGAAATTCACGTCCAATATTAACATACACACTATTCACTGTTAGTAATGATAAAATATATTTATCAGCAACAGATCTTGAAGTATCAGCAAAATATTCTCTAAACGCAAAAACAGATGGGAATGCTAGCTTCTGTATTAATTCAAAAAACTTATTTGATATATTAAAAGAACTTCCTAACACAGATATCCACATCACGTTGGAAGATGGTGAAAATCTCCTAAAAATAAATTGCAATGATATTCATTACTCACTTCTAATTTATGAAAGTGAAGAGTATCCAAAACTACATTTTGGAACTGAGAATACTTTTGAAATTAATTCAGACAAACTATTAGATCTAATTAATAAAACTTCATATGCAATCTCGAACGATGAAACAAGACTTCACTTCAATGGAATCTACCTACAAGAAGTTGAATCAAAACTGAGAGCAGTAGCAACTGATGGACATAGACTTTCACTAATTGAATTAGATCTAGCTGAACAAAATAACGAAGCACTTGTTAATGGAATTATTATTCCTAAGAAAGGTGTATTTGAATTAAAGAAAGTTGCTGAATCATATCCAGATCAAACATTAAGAATTTCACTTGATGAATCTTACATGTATATCGAAGCAAAAGAAGAGTACCATATTGGTATTAGATTAATTGCTAGAGAATATCCAAAATACCAATCAGTAATTCCAGGTAAGACGACATTCACATTAACAGCTGACAAAGAAGCTATCTTTAATGCTGTTAAGAGAATTAAAATTATGTCGAATGAAAAGTCTAACGGTATTAAAGTTTTAATCAAAGATAACTCACTAACAGTTATGGCAAACCACCCATCACTTGGTGATGCAAGAGAGACAATTCCAGTAGATTACGAAGGTAAAGAAATGGAAATTGGATTTAATGCAAAATACTTAATGGATTCATTTTCAATTTTAGATTCTGAAGACATTATCCTTGAATTAAATAACGAACTAAGTCCTGTATTAGTAAGATCAAATAATTTACAGAATTATCTTGGTATTATTATGCCACTTAGAATTTGATGACTAATTTAAAAATTAAAAAACTACAGGTTACTAACTTTAGAAACCTTGAATCACAGATAATTTCCTTCTCTCCAAAAATTAATTGCATCCTTGGGGAGAATGGAAATGGTAAAACAAATATCTTAGAAGCTTTATTTGTTCTTACATATCGAAAGTCATTTCGTAAAAACACAAGTTTTCCACAATTCCTCGGTATAGACGGTGATAAGCCTGAAATATATTTTAACTCTGTTTTTGAAGAAAACACTCAAGGCAAGTTATTAACATATTCGGGTAAGATGGACATCAATGGTTCAGCTTGGTTTATGAATAACGAACCAACTAAAAAGAAAATTGGCGCAGAGATAGTATTTATCAATCCATTTGATTCATATTCATTTAATAATATACCAGCATTTAGAAGAAAATTTTTTGATGACCATTTATCGATAATTGATAGTGCGTATAAAACAGTATTGAATAAGTACAATTCTGCATTGAGATTTAGAAACACTCTTCTCTCTAAGAAGCCATCAAATTATGTTGAACAAATTAGAGTCATCGATAGACAAATGGCCTCTTATTCTTGCGAGCTCACAACTAAGAGAATTTCGTTTATAAACGATCTCGTTCCACTGTGCGAAGAAATTTATCGCACGATTTTTTCAGAAGAACATGAATTAAAAATAAATTTAGATTCTCGCTTCATTGGATTTAGCGAAGATAAAATATATGACTATATGCAATCAAGACTTCCAAAGGACGATGTAGTCGGTCATACGACGTATCAAGTTCATAAAGATGACTATGTGCTTCTTTTTGACGGATTAAATTCTTATGAATTTTGTTCTTTAGGCCAACAAAAGATGTCTTATTTGAGCCTGTTATTTGCCTATATAGAGCTATTTAGGGTAAGATTTAGCACCTACCCTATTGTACTAATTGACGACGTCTCTGGTGAGCTTGATAGGGTTAGATGGTCTCGACTAATTGAGTTTCTTGAGATGAGAGATTTTCAAGTTTTAATTACGACGGCCAATGAAAAATTTAGGGAAGAATTAGAAAAAATAGAGGGTTCCAATAAGATATATATCGAAGGTGGAACCATACTTTAAAAAATTAGGAGAATCCTTTTGGAAAATCAAACAGGTTCAATTGGGAAAGTTGGCGAAACGTATGACGCTAGTCAGATTAGCGTTCTTGAAGGTTTAGAAGCGGTAAGAAAAAGACCAGGTATGTATATTGGGGATACATCGAAAAGAGGTCTACACCACTGTGTTTATGAAATTGTTGATAACGCTGTTGATGAAGCATTAGCAGGTTACTGTAGCGATATTAAAGTAATTATTCACGTTGATAACTCTGTTACTGTTGTTGATGATGGTAGAGGGATTCCAACAGATATTCACCCGAAGGAAGGAATTTCTGCAGCTGAGCTTGTTTATACAAAGCTTCACGCTGGTGGAAAATTTAACGAAGAAGGTGGAGCATATAAAGTTTCAGGTGGTCTACACGGTGTAGGTGCTGCGGTAGTAAACGCACTATCTCAATGGGTAAAAGTTGAAATTAAAAAACATGGAAAACTTCACCAAGTTGAATTTGCTCATGGTGTAGCAAAGTATCCTCTAAAAGAAACAGGTGTTCTTGAAAATCCAAAGGAAACAGGAACTACGGTAACGTTTAAACCTGATAACCAAATTTTTGAAGTACACGAGTTTAATTACGATACACTTGCAAATCGTTTTAGAGAAATGGCCTACCTTAATAAAGGTTTAAAGATTTCTTTAAAAGACGAAAGAAATGATAAGAAAGAAGTTTTCCACGCAGAAGGTGGTTTAACTGAATTCGTAACATACTTAAACAGAGCAAAAACTCCTGTTCATAAAGACCCAATTTATATTTCAGAATCAAGAGAAGACTACGAAGTTGAAATTGCTATGCAGTGGACAGATTCTTATGCAGAAGTTTTATCTGGATATGCGAACGCGATTACTACGCCAGGTGGTGGTACGCATATCTCTGGATTTAAAACTGCACTAACAAGAGTTTTAAATCAATATGCAAAAGAAACAAATTTACTTAAAGGTTTAAAAGTCAGTTTAACTGGTGATGATATGAGAGAGGGGTTAACAGCAATTATTTCTGTTAAGCTTCCAGAACTTCAATTCGAAGGGCAGACAAAAGATAAGCTTGGAAACTCTGAAGTTGAAGGTATTGTAAATTCACTTGTTGGTGATGGTCTTAAGAGATTTTTAGAAGAAAATCCAAACACAGCTAAAACTATCGTTCGTAAGTCAGTAGACGCTGCAGCTGCTAGAGATGCTGCGAGAAGAGCGAGAGAATTAACAAGAAGAAAGTCAGCACTTGATATCGGTGGTCTTCCTGGAAAGATGGCAGACTGTCAGGAAAAAGATCCAGCGAAATGCGAAATCTATATCGTTGAGGGTGACTCTGCGGGTGGATCTGCAAAACAAGGTAGAGATAGAAAGTATCAAGCAGTACTTCCTCTAAAAGGGAAAATTCTAAACGTTGAAAAAGCACGTTATGACAAAATGCTTGGTAATGCTGAGATTAAAACAATTGTACAGGCACTTGGAACAGGTGTTGGAAAAGGTAACTTTGATATCGCAAGACTTCGTTACCATAAAATCGTTATTATGACAGATGCCGACGTCGATGGTTCTCACATTAGAACACTTCTACTAACTCTTCTTTATAGACAATTCCCAGAGCTAATTGAGCATGGTTATATCTATATTGCTCAGCCACCTTTATACAAATACAAAAAAGGAAGAAAAGAGTCTTACTTAAAAGATGAGAAGGCGCTTGAGTCTTTCCTTGTAACAAACTCAGTATCTGAAGGTGAAATTAAAGTTGATGGAAATGTTATTGATCCAGAAGCTGCAAGAAATATCGTTAATAAAAACTTAGTTTATAAGAAGACACTTCAGTCTTACGATATTCACTTTGATTCATACCTTCTAAAAAATATTGTTGAAGAAGGAAAATTAACTAGCGATCTATTGAAAGATAAAGCAGCACTTCAAGCTCATCTTGATCATATGACTGACTACTTTAAGAAAAAAGAAAATGAAACTCTTAGAGGATACAGTTTTGTAATTGAAGAGGATAAAGAACACGGAACAAACTCTGTACGTATTCAAGTTAAGACAACTGCAAGAACAAAAAACTTTAAGCTAAATGCATATTTCTTAGATTCTCCAGAATACGCAGGTATTGTTAATACTTTCGAAGGTATTAAATCTGTAATGAACTCTAAGTTTCATATTGCAACAGACAAAGGTGTTAAAGACTTTGATGACCTAGATGGATTTGCAACTTTTGCAATTGAAGATGCTAAACAAGGTGCCTATATCCAACGTTACAAGGGTCTTGGAGAAATGAACCCAGAACAACTTTGGGAAACAACAATGAATCCAGAAAATAGAACACTTCTACAAGTTAGAATTGAAGATACTATTGAAGCGGATTCAGTATTCTCTGTTCTTATGGGTGACCAAGTAGAACCAAGAAGACAGTTTGTTGAAGAAAATGCACTTAATGCTAGAAACCTAGACGTTTAATTTTAAGGAAGAGATATGACAGACGAAACAAATAATTCAGAACATAATCACGGGAATATTCAAAATATTAATATTCGCGATGAGATGAAAAGTTGTTACCTCGATTACGCAATGTCGGTAATCGTTGGTCGTGCACTACCAGATGTTAGAGATGGACTTAAGCCAGTTCACAGAAGATCTCTATTTGCAATGCACTCACTTGGAAACTATCACAACAAGCCATACCTAAAATCTGCGCGTGTTGTTGGTGACGTTATCGGTAAGTATCACCCACACGGTGACTCTGCAGTTTATAATACAATCGTTCGTTTAGCACAGGACTTCTCGATGAGATATCCTCTTGTTGATGGTCAAGGAAACTTTGGTTCAATCGACGGTGATAGTGCGGCGGCGATGAGGTATACAGAAATTCGTATGAAGAGAATGGCGGAAGAACTTCTGCGTGATCTTGATAAGGAAACTGTTGATTGGCAACCAAACTATGATGACTCTTTAAAAGAGCCAAAAGTTTTACCAACTAAAATTCCAAACCTTTTAATTAATGGTTCGTCAGGGATTGCCGTTGGTATGGCGACTAATATTCCTCCACATAATCTTTCTGAAGTTATGAAAGCTCTTATTGCTCTAACTGATAATAGAGCACTAACAATTAATGAGCTTATGGAATTTATTCCTGGTCCAGACTTCCCTACTGCTGGTGCGATCCACGGGACTGAAGGTATTAGATCAGCTTTCCATACAGGAAAGGGTGTAATTCAAATCCGTGCAAAAATGGATGTTGAAACACATGGTAAATCTCAAGATAGAGAAAGAATTGTTATTACTGAACTTCCATACCAAGTTAACAAGGCAAAGCTAATTGAAAAAATTGCAGAGCTAGTTAACGGGAAAACACTGGAAGGTATTTCTGATATTAGAGATGAGTCTTCACGTGAAGGTATTCGTGTTGCTATTGACCTTAAAAAAGGTGAAATCGCTACAGTAATTATCAATAAACTATATAAGATGACTCCGCTTCAATCTTCGTTTGGTATCATCTTCCTATCTATTGTTAATGGATCACCAAAAGTTCTAAATCTAAAAGAACAACTTGAGTGTTTCATTGATCACAGAAGAGAAGTTGTTATTCGAAGAACAGTTTTCGAACTTAAGAAAGCAAAAGAAAAAGCACATATCTTAGAAGGTTTAAAAGTTGCAGTTGAAAATATCGACGCAATTGTTGAAATGATTAAAAAATCTGAAGGTCCAGCTGAAGCAAAAGCGAAGTTAATGTCTGGATACAGCTTATCTGAAATTCAAGCGCAAGCTATTTTAGATATGAGACTTCAACGTCTAACAGGTCTTGAAAGAGATAAGATTATTGCTGACTACGAAGCGATCATGAATGAGATTGCTCGTTTAGAAGCTATTCTTAACAGTGAAGACCTTATTAGAGGAATCATCAAAACAGAATTCGAAGAGGTTTTAGAAAAATATGGTGATGAAAGAAGAACTGAAATTGTTGCTAAAGCTGATGAAATTCAACTTGAAGACCTCGTTAAGGAAGAAGAGACTATTGTTACTATCACGCATAAGGGATACATTAAGAGAATGGCCATAGACACTTACAAAGCGCAAAAGCGTGGAGGTAAAGGTGTTAAAGGTGCAGTTAATGATGATGACTTCTTTACGAATATCTTCACTGCAAATACTCACGATACAATGTACTTCTTCACATCGCGTGGACAAGTGTTCTCTAAGAAAGTTTACAACGTACCTGAAGGAACAAGAACTTCTAAAGGTAGAAATATTGCAAACCTTATCCAGATTCCTGGTGGCGATAAGATCAATGAGATTATCTGTGTTCCAAAAGATGCAGACTTCTCTAAATTATACCTGATCTTCGCAACTAAGCAGGGTCTAGTTAAGAGAACATCTCTTGAAGATTATAAGAACATCAAACAAAGCGGTCTGATTGCGATTAAACTTCAAGATGGAGATTCAATTGCTAACGTTAGAATTTCTGACGGAACTAAAGATGTACTTCTTTGTGCTTCAACAGGAAAGATCATTAGATTTGATGAGAATGATGCAAGACCAATGGGACGTGTTTCTCAAGGTGTAAAAGGTATCAATATCGATGATAATGAAACAATTGTTGGTATGGAGCTAATTGATGATAACGTTGAAATTCTTTCAGTAACTGAAAATGGTTACGGTAAGAGAACAATCTCTAGTGAGTACAGAAAGCAAACTCGTGGTGGTAAAGGTATCCTCGCGATGAGACTTACTGAGAAAAACGGAGACATCATCCAAATTAAACCTGTAACAGATAAAGATGATCTAATGATCATTACAAATAAAGGTCAGGTTATTAGAACTAAGATCGCTGGTATTTCACTTATGGGTAGAACTACTCAAGGTGTAAGAATCATCAATCTCAAAGGTGACGAAAAAGTTGTTGCAGTTGAGAAGATGATGGAATCAGATTCAGACGACGATGATTCAGCAGACGAATAAAATATTTAGGGCCGCAAATCTTGCGGCCTTACTTTTGCTTAGCTTTCTAAGTTCATGTGACTTCACTCCAAGAATCCACAGACAAATTCTTATTGCACAAAATTACATCACAGCGGGCGATTACGAAAAAGCCGTAAGACAATACCAGGAAATTCTAGAAGAGGTTCCACCAAAAGATATTAAAATTAAAATCTATTATCAGCTTGGTGAACTCTATGCAATTTCCCTAGGGCAGTACGATAAAGGTATTACTTATTACGATCAAATTAGAAACTTAACGACAGAACCGATTTGGTTAGTAAAGACTGGTGAACGTATTGGTGATATCGCATTTACCTATATTCGCGACTACGCAAAATCAGAGAAAGTTTATGAGGAACTCTCAAACTTTCGTCCAAAACTAAATAACTACGATCTCTATGAATATCGTCATGCCGCTGCTCTTGTTGAACAAAATAAAACAGACAAAGCTATGAAAGCACTACTACCTATTCAGAGTAATCCAAATCATAAATTTAATAGTGAATCATTTTTTCTACAGGGTATGCTTCACTTTAATAATAAAGATTGGCAAAAATCAATCAACTATCTACGCGAATATATCAAGCGTGAAAAAAGAAAAGATAAAATCGTTAATGCAAAGTATATTATGGCGAACGCTTACGAAACAATGGAGCGTTTGAAAACAGCGTATAATATTTATTATTCAATCTTAGGTGATTACCCAAATACGAAAGTATTGAAAGAGCGACTAAAAAGTGTTTATGAAAGACGAGTAGCGAGGCGACGCTAATGTTTGATAGAAAATGGCTTAAGCCTATGGCCCTCGCGATGAGCCTGCCCTCAAGTGCACTTGTCACAGCTTGGGTGCTTTGGACATTAGTTGAGAAGAATATCATTTCTAAAAATGTCGCCATTGTGTTACTCATGGTGATAATTTTAAACATACTTATATCAATGGTTGTCTATGCAGTTAGAAATAACAAAAAAAATTAATTTCAAAAAATTTTTTACGATTTCAATCATTCCTACCGTGCTATGTTTCGCACTAGCAAAAAGTTTCTCTGAAGTTATAGCAATATCTGTTGTTTATATAGCAACTGTCATCTACTTGTTCATGTTTGCTGAGGCCATTTATCTGCTCACAAATATGTATAAAGAGGGAGAACGTAACGCACCGAAAGGAAAAGTTGCAATTTTATTTGTTGGAAAGCTCGTAATTTTAATTTCTGCGTTAATATTTGGTGTACAAATTATGGGAAGTAGGATAATTATTCCTGTAATAAATTATATTATTCAAATCTTTGTGCTTGGCGTAAGTACAAATAAAAACGATAAAGGATCGAAAGAATGAAAATGACTAGATTTCTAGCCTTATTCTTAACTTCAGTCTTCTCTGTAAATGCTTTTGCAGCAGGTGGATTCACTTGGGTAACTACAGCATTACATGCTCTTCACTTAGATCATTTAACACACTCTTGGCACATCATGACTCTTGGTCTTGTTGGACTAATTTTAGTAATCGTTGGATTACTTTATAGAGTTAAAATTTCTAAGTTAAATGTTGAGCAAAGAGTAATTCCTGAAAAAGGAATCACTTTAAGAAACCTTGTAGAGCTTTACGGTAACTTCATCTACGCACAATGTAGAGCAGTTCTTGGAGAGCACGATGCACCAAAGTATTTTAAATTTGTTGCATTTCTTTTCATCACAATTTTTATTTCAAACGTAATTGGATTAATTCCAGGATTCTTACCTCCAACAGAAGTAATTACTACGACTCTTGCTCTTGGTGTAATGTCTTTCATTTACTACAACATCAAAGGTTGTAAAGAACTTGGAACAATCAACTACCTTAAGCACTTTGCTGGTCCACTTTGGTACATGGCAATTTTAATTTTTCCAATTGAAATTTTATCGAACATGATTAGACCACTTTCTCTTGCTCTACGTTTAAGAGGAAATATGATGGGTGACCACCACGTTCTAACAACATTCTTAAACCTAAATATTCTAGGTGTTAATGTTGGAGCATTTGGTGCTGCTCTTCCATTTTATGTATTAGGTCTGCTTGTTTGTTTTATTCAGGCATATGTATTTACGATGTTATCAATGGTTTATATTAGTTTGGCGACGGCTCACCACGATCATGGTGAAGACCACGCTCATCACTAAGATAAACTTAAACTTATAAGGAGAATTTTATGGAAGCTTCAGTTTGGACATCAAACACAGTTGCAATCAAGTACATGTTTTATTTTTTAGCTATGGCTATCGCTGCTTTCGGTGGAACAGCTGCTCAGTCAAGAGCTGCATCAGTTGCTCTTGAAGGTATCGCAAGAAACCCATCAGCTGCAGACAAAATTCAAACTCCAATGATTCTTGGTCTTGCACTTATGGAATCACTTGTAATTTTCGTACTTATCTCTGTATTCCTTGCAGGTTAATTCGAAGAAAACAAATTTCTAAGAAAATGAGGGAGCTTCTAGCTCCCTTTTTTTATACTCCAATCTGTAAAAAATACAGTATCTTAGAATCACTCTGAGATTATTTCATCCCAGTCTGGGATATTCTCGCAAAATCCATTTACGAAATATAAATACTTTATCAATAAAAAAAGCTTGTAACTTATACTTACTTTGGATTCATAGCGTCATTTTGTTGTATAAGTCGGTTTCGAGGTGAACAAATGGATAAAGTCTATTTAGAGAGGCCAAATGTGTGCGAGATGCTTCAGCACCACATTAGAGTCTTTAAGAAAGAGCATCCACGGCTTAGTGGAGCGCAGATTGCGAGAAGATTTGGCGTATCAACGTCATCGTTAAATCGTATTGAAAATGGGGATATCAAAAACCCTACAATTGAACAGGCCGTAAAGGTTTTACGCGCGACCTGTGGCCCTGAGACAGTCGCTGAGTTCATGCGAACTTATTATCCAGACATTCATCATGGGCTCTTGGATTACTTTAAGTCGTCGTCTGAGAAAGTAGAACTAGAAGAGGATGTTGAACAGTACTTCTGTGATGAATCCACTTATATGATGATGCTTTTTGCGACAACAAAGCGTGGGCTTTCTGAGAATTGGGTTCTTCAGGAGTACGGCCGTGCTGGGCACACGAAGTTTATGAAACTTGCTTCACGTGGAGTTCTTGTGAATCGTGATGGGCGGTTTTTTGCTAGTGAGAGGGATGTGGATCTAGGAACTGAACCATGCTTGAGAGCGATAGAATATATTGCAAAATCTTCTGCTGAAGAAGCAAGAGCTATGAAAGAAAAACCAAAGAGAACATATTATTTAACGAATTACGCATCAGTAAATTATAAAAAAATTGAAACAAAACTTAATAATCTTATTGAAGATTTTGAATATGAAATTGGCTTGATATTGAATGATGAAGCTAATTATGGAAATGACTTAGTATTCTGTGGGAACATTATTAAAAAAATTAAAAGCGAGGTTTTATAATGAATAAAGTTATATTATTAGCACTTATAGCTAATATCATTTTTGCAAGCTCTGGTGGTAGAGGAAATACACTTGGTGATGACGATAGAATTGTAGATCTACGTGATAAAAACACACAAATACTAGGCTCAGGTAGTAGTGGAGATACCACTCCAGACTCTTATGTAAGTATCAAAAAGCAATTGAAAATTGGAGAAGTGTTAAAAATTGGTCACGATGATATTTTGATATTACGGACGATGAAAAGATATGTTGCTCTAGATAAATATCAAGATGTTGAGTTATATAGGGAGATTAAAGATTATATAAATATAGAAGCAAAAAAAATTAAAAATATTTTTGGAGATAATGCTGATGAGATAATAAAAGAAGACTTAGACGTCGATCAAATAAAACCGTATATCTTAGAAGATTTCTAAAAAATTAGGGGGGATAACATTCCCCCTATTTTTTAAATATATCATCCATTTGCTTACAGTATTTAACTGTATATTCAATTTTATTCTCATTAACATCTAGGGTTACATTAACATCTCTATCAGAAAGTTTCCTAGGCATATAAAATGGGTATTCGACAGGAACAAAACTCACTATTATCGTATCTAAGAGTTTATATTTTGACTTCAAGAATTCACCAAATTCATTAAATTTATTTTCTAAAATTATAGGAGTGATTTCATTATTTAAAAGAGTAATAACACACTGAACTTTAGTTTCTAGTAGTATGTTATTGTCTCTAAGAGACTTTATTGTTTTTCCAAAAAAGCCTTGGTAATCGATAAGATCATTATTTAAGACATTTTTATAACGAGTTTTATTATAGATTTCTTTTAGTAGAAAGTTCAGCTTATCAACCTCTCCCCCATCACAATCATCTCCACATATAAGCGACTTTGATAGGTTTAAAGTATCAGACGTAGTTACTAATGAAATGACTTCAGCATTTTTTGCGATAACTGATCCAAGTTTTAAATTTGGACAGTCCTTGATCGCTAGATTTTTAGAATTAGTCTTTGTTGAACCGAGAGCATAAATCGACTCGTAAGTAATTGCGCAATCAAGTTTATCTTGCACATACTTCCCTTCACTATTTTTTGAAATCGAAATTGCATTAACGGCAGTATCATTTTTATCAAGTATTGCTGGGTTTAAATTAAGAGATGAAATATCAGTTTGGACTTCAATAGTTGTAAGCTCCTCGCCTACTGAAATAGACGAACACTTATTCACACCGTTGTTGATATCTAAGATATCAACATTTCCACAATCCAAAAGTTTTCCACAATCATTTGTAACTAGAACTTTGCCGTCGTTGATAACTCCGGTACATAAATTATTCCCATCAACAATTGCTACAATTGAGTCTATGCAATCATTAGAATCGCATGAAAAATTATCAGAAACTTTCAAAACCTGCTCTTCTTGTTGAGTCGAAGGTACAGAAGTTGAATCCTGTGAAGAAGGTTTGTCGCAGGAAGCGATTATCAACAATATAGCTAAGAGATAAATTTTCATATGTTAATAATAACTAAATAAATGTCACTTGTGAGAATCATTGAAATCTTTAACTAGGGTGTTCAAAGTTTAGACAATCTACTGAAAATACAATGTACTTTCAATAACTTAGGGAGATGTTAAAAATAGATAGCTTGCAAAGAACCTTGTTAATTCCCCGTTTTGCTTCTTGCGCCAATGAAGGCGCCTCAAAAGAGGTAATTCATAGAGGAATTAACAAGGTTGTTAAAACTTCTTGTGATCATTATTCAGATAATAATCTGGATAGTTGAATACAAGAAGGGATAACGTAATTAAGGTGAGTACAAGCCTACTCACCTTTCCCTTGTTTAATATATCATTCAATATTGAAGTGACCAAATTATATAAAAAAGTATCCTGGAACCTAATGGATAAAACGTGTAAATTACGATAGTCTACTTGAATGTGGCTAACAACAAAAATTTTATGGTTCGTCTATATAGTACTGAATATATGGATTATTACAGCGGCTCGTTTATGGAATGAGCACTTAACAATATATGCCTTACTCGTACATATACTAGGCCTTCTGATTATTTATCTTTATTCGGAGATAGTTAATAATCTTGTTAAGAATGTGTATCTTAGGACAGGTTTTTCGTCATTTATTGCGTTTCTGTATTACCTCGCGGCCAGATATCATTATAGAGTAAGAACAAATTTTGATTATGCAGTATTTATCGAAAACTTTCATGAAATGTTTTCGGAAGAAAGTGTCAAAGTTATCTTTGATACATTACGTACAAAAGATATTTTGAATGCTGTTGGTCTTGGTGTGATCATGCTTCTAATTCATTGGAAGTGGAAGTCATTCTCGGCTGACAAGGGACACGTTAATTATAAGAAGGGTCTAAGAAAAATTGTCATTCTCTTCGTTGTAATTGCAATGTCGCCTTATACATATGGGGAACTTTCATACATCATGAAGTCTGCATATGAGTACTATATGGGTGGTAAGTATCCAACAGGCAAGCTATACGAAAAATTAGTCTCAGAAGAAGAACCATATAGACAGCAATTTAAAGCTAGATTCAATAATAAAAAAGATGTGATTATTATTGCCATGGAGTCCTTCAATGGGCTTTATACGAATAAGGAAATGAATGGAAAAGAATTAACTCCAACAATTAATTCTCTACTCAAAGAAGGTTTATTCGTAGAAGATTTTTATGGAAATTCTATCCAAACAGCAAAGGGCCATTTTTCAATACTATGTGGCCGAACGCCTTTAATTCGTGGAAAGGCTTCGTACATCGCTGATCCTGATAAACTTGATTGTGCGCCAAAGTTATTCAAAGAAAATGGGTATACGACATTTTTTCACCAATCACATGGTGATTTAAGTTTTGATAACACAGATGGCTTCTTAAGAAGTATAGGATTTGAAACCCTAAGGGTTTCAAGATCCGAACTTTTGACAGAAGAGCAGCGTAAGAAAAATATCTGGGGATGGGGTATGCAAGATAATTTTTCTTATGAGCAATTTATCGATAGTTTTAAAGAATTAAAAAAACAAGGTAAGCCCGTGTTTGCAATGATGGCAACAATTAGTCACCATATGAAATTTAGAGGTGTCCCAAAAGATCAGCGATATATATACCCAGAAGCATCGAATAACAAAGAATACTTCTTTAATTCTCTACATTTGAGCGATAAATATCTAGCTACATTTGTCAAAAGGATGAAAGAAGAGAAATTATTTGATGACACAATTATTGTAATTGTAGGAGATCATAGTTTTCCAGCAGGAGAACACTGGTACTATGACAATCAAGCAAGTTATTATCAGGAATTTTTTAAAATTCCATTGATAATTATTTCAAAAGACCAAATACAACCGAAGATAATTTCGAAACAAACATTTTCTCAGGTTAACATCCTTCCTACTCTGTTAGATTTAACAGGTTACAAGGGAGAAGTAAGGCTACAGGCTAAATCAATGTTTAGTACTCCTGGTGAATATGCTCATTTAATACAGCCATATAATGGACTTTATTTTGGAGTTGCAAAGTACCCTTATAAATTAGTTTGGGAAAAAAGAAGTAACAGATACTTTCTTTATGATTTAGAGAAAGATCCCATGGAAGAAAATTCAATATCAAATGAACAAATATTTGATGAATTTAAAGAACAGATGGATGTAATTATTTACAATGATAAAGCTATCAGAAAAAACTAAGAAATTTTTATTAATATTTCTTGGGTTTAAATTTATAACAATTTGGGCAGCTTCATTTAGTGATTTTGCAAATCCACATGTTCATCGTCAAAAAGATACTTTAGGTGTTGCCTATTCATATTATTATAATTTTTTTGTTAAAACAGGATTCGAATGGAAGGAATTATTACCATCTGTAATGAATCGTGGCGATTCAAGTGGAATAACTCCTATGGAATTCCCATTTCTTAACGTTATTCTTTCACCGTTCTTTTTAATATCAGAAAATTACAAATTTCAGTTTGCGCTATTAGGGTTTCTAGTAATTACATTTGGATTCATAATTGTATCAATTAAGGTTTGGGAAAATAAAAAAATATATAATGTTGATGCTGAAATCATAATGAGGGTTCTACCATTTATTTCTATATTACCTATATATCTTGGGAAAGTAATACCAGACATCTGGGCATTTTACATAGGGTTGATAGGAATTGGAATTGCGTGGGAGAGGAAAATAACCTTCAAAAGTCTGATGTTGTTATCTCTAGCTTTAATGATAAAACCTAATGTTGCGCCAATATATTTTCTATTTCTATTGGAACAAAAAATATGTTTGAAACGATTAATGACAATGTCGATACCTGTAATCGTGTCTTTTTGTTATATGTTATTTGGTAATAAGTATATTGCTTCAGTACATGATTTAAAATTATATGCTACAGAGTTTCGTGGCCTAAGTTATAATTTAAATGAATTTTTCGCTCAAATTTATAAGTATCCCAAATATATAAATTCGATATTCATAACTAAATTTGCAATTATAATATGCTCCTTTGATCGAAGATTAAGGAATGAATATAAATTGATCACGCTATTTATAGTAATAAGTTTATTCTATGTTGCATTATGTGGAACTCATACAGTTATACATTCGTATTATGTACTTCCAGTTGCAGTACTGAGTACAATTATTTTATTTAAAATTGAAAATAAAACTATTCTTAAACTAGTATTGTTACTTATTGTAGTGAGGAATGTTGAGCTAGTTTATAATGAGTCGAAAAACATTTATAAGAATACGAATAAGTACTCATTTAGAAATGATTGTACAAAATTGAGTTCAAAATTGAAAACACTTGGAATTGAGAAAGTTAGAACAAAATTTGAAAGATATCCGAATATTGGAGCTTGTGGACAAGTGTTTACAAACTCAAGTGAATCCAATTATGGCATTTATGAGAGTGCTACACTTCCAGATTCGGTATCAATATTAGAGACATACGGGCCATATACATTAGTTCAATTTATAAAATAAATATGACCAATATTAGGTGAATTGTTCAATGCGAGTCACTCATAGAGAGCTAATTTCTTTAAAGATAACAAAGTATTCATCCTCATAATATATTTCATAGTTTAATTTTATGAAGTGAGAAATTAATCCTTCACGTTCAGTTCTTCTTTGAGGAAATGTATTAGAATGCTCCCCTTTTTCAACTATGAAGTAATCATAGTTATTAAGTTGCTTCCCGAAACCTTTGTGGTGATAGATCTTTCTATTTGGAATAATTAAAGTGTTAATTATTCCACCTGTACTCCCAATTGTTTTTGAAATAGGCACGTTAGTAACGCTAGTTTTGAGTCGATTAATAGACTTTAGACGTAGTGATGATATTTCACAGTTTGAAAACTTGTCTCTGAAAATAGTATTTGAAAGTTTCGTAATTGAACCCATTCCGGATAGAAGAAACAATATTAAAGATAAATTCAAGTATGAAATTGGAAAAAATTTAAAATCAACAAGTATCAAAGCAAATATAATGGAAAGAAATTGTATATCATAATGATAGCCGAGTTTTCCACATAGGACATGAATTCCAAGTAAAGGTAAAAGGATCGAGAAGGCTAAAAAATCGGTTTGCGTAAATTTTGAGATTTTAAATTTAATGAAGAATAATGGCGCAAAAGGATATAATAACTTTGCAAATCCAATTAGAGAAACATCACGCAAGCGCCCCATCAATGTTGTGAAAAAATCATTCTTAAAACCTGAGAGTAACGTGTTGGAATAGTCAAAGGTAGTTCCAAGTAATAATTTGCGTCCAAATAATTCAAATAAAATAAATCCATAGATGATTAATATTGAAATAATAAAATGAGATTTTGATTTTTTGTAGAAGAAAAATGGGACAAAAATAAGTGAGAATGCCCAACTCTCTTTGCAAATACATAGACAAAAAATATATAGAATTGTTCGCTTATAATTTTCACGACTGAATTCAAAAAGCATGAGGATGATAAAAATAGATGACCAAGTTGTAGGATGAATGGGAAAGCGATAAGCGTTTAAAACACCCTTTGATAGAATAAAGAAGAATGGAAGGTAGAGGCCTTTATCTGAGTACTTCCAAAGAATGTGAAGAGTGCAAAACAAAATAAGAGATTCGAAAATAACGCCTGAGTAAAGGTGATTATTAAGTAACAAATATAAAGGAGATGCTAGAAATATGATTGGGTCAAAATGATCATTAAAAATATTGATGCCACGACCTGTTAGGAATGGATTTAGTTGGAAATTTGAGGTGATTTCCACTAGTGCCTGATGATAAACGCCGTAGTCTAGTAAGTTAAAGCAGCTGTATTCTAGACCTTTTATATTAGTAGCCAAAAGCAATGAAAAAATTGCAATAACACATAGTGCAATGATAGAATAATTGAAATTTTTATTTATAAACATCTGTTAATTTTAGTTTAATATATAAACTATCTAAAGTAATAATTTGGGGAAAATGTGAAGCTTAGCGTTGTTATGCCTGTATATAATGAGGACAAAACTGTAGTTGAAATGGTCAAGAGGGTTAAAGATGCTTTAACAAAATTACCAGATGCCATTTCTTCGACTGAAATTATTATTGTTGAAGATGGTTCAAAAGATAATACGCAGGCTACTCTAAAGGAAAATTTCGCTTCAGATGATCAAATTAAATTATTTTTCCAACCTCATAATCAAGGGAAAGGTGCTGCGATTACAAAAGGTTTTTCGCTAACTACGGGTGACATTGTACTAGTTCAAGACGCAGATATGGAATATGATCCATATGAATATCCTATATTATTGAAGCCAATTATTGAAAATGGCGCAGATGTTGTTTATGGATCTCGTTTTAAAGGTGAAGTGGCGAGGGTTTTATATTTTTGGCACTATCTAGGAAATCAATTTTTAACATTGCTTTCTAATATGTTTACGAATCTAAATTTAACTGACATGGAGACATGTTATAAAGTTTTTAAAGGTGATATTATTAGAAATATGATTCTTACTTCAAAGAGGTTCGGGATTGAGCCAGAAATGACTGCGAAAATTTCGAAAATGCCAGAAATTAAGATTTATGAAGTACCTATATCGTATTATGGAAGAACTTATGCAGAAGGTAAGAAAATCGGATGGAAAGATGGCTTCTCTGCACTCTGGTGTATATTTAAGTTCAATGTTTTAACAGACTATGCAAATTCATTTAAAAGATAGAAAGTCATTAATCTATCTTTATGTAATATTAGCTCTAATTATAGTTGTTAAGTTTCTTGAGACATTAACACCATTCAACTATGCTGATTCCTTATATTATGGAATGGTTATAGGAAAAAATCTTTCTTGGCAAAGCCTCAAGGATTCATACTTAACAGTATGTGGATCGTTTCAAAGTGGACTAGTAGAATTTTTGCAAGCATATCCCATAAGTAAAATGGGTGGAAATATTTGGACACAAGTAACAATGCAGGCGATGCACTTTATTTTTGGCCAATTACTCGCGGGATATATTCTTTATAAAAATATTAAAGATAAAAAAATAGCAATTATTGCTTTTATTGCAGCTCTTACAATCTCTGTTGATTCAGATTTCTTTTTGTACTCTAAGACAGATGGTTACTTAGCATCATTAGGACTTTATACATTTTTTAGTATTAGAAAAAGAAATAATCCATACATAATTGGATTATTACTCGGGCTAATTCCTTTGATTAAGTTGAGTGGTTTATTGATAACGGCACCATTAAGTCTATATTACATGATTAAAAATAGAGACTTTAAAAATATACTTAAAACTGCATTTGTAGCGCTTGCACTAACGAGTATTATACTAATTAGAAATTATATTTTTACGGGAACACCATTCTATCCTGCCTTATTAAAAATATTTCCAGGCGACGTTAGTCAAACACCGAGAGAGTATTACTTGAGCGCCTTATCTTCACCAATAAATTCGAGTGTGCTACTTAGGGTTATGAAAGATTTTTTCTTAGGTAAGATGGTTTTCATATTGATACCTTTCCTTATTTATAAAAATAAATTTAAAAATATAGAGATATATTTATTGTCACTAGTGGTTTTTGGGATTTATGTAATAATTAATGGTGGAATTAGTGCGAGTAGATTCTTTTTCTTATGTTTCTTTTTGAATATATTCTACATAGGTATAAGCTTGGAGCATGCTCGGATAGCAAATAAGCAGTTGGTTCTCTTACTAATTTTAGTCCTGGTAGATTCGAAAATCGATAAAACGCTAAAACGTGATAAAGAGAATATCAAAAATATAATAACAAATAATTATCATAAATATCGCCAGGATAAAATACCACTATCTAAATTTTGGGATTACATACCTGAAAATTCAAAAATATTATCAGATGAGTTTTCACAGCAGTTTTATGCTCCAAAGGGAGTTGAGTTGATATTTGGCCAATGCAATAAAAAATTTGAACCATTTAGAAATTGTACTGAAGAAGCTTATTCAAATATTGAAAGATTCGATTATGCAATATTAGCAGATAGATATACCAATAAGTGTTTTGATAAAGTTAAAAATAATGAAAAAATATATGAATATGGACGTTATAAATTATACAGGATTGAGAAATGAAATATTTTGCACATGAGAGAGCGATTGTAGAGTCAGAAAATATTGGCAACGGAACAAGAATATGGGCTAATGCTCATATTTTGCCAAATGCAAAAATTGGAAGAGAATGTAACATTTGCGATGGTGTATTTATAGAGAATGATGTCCTCGTCGGAAATAGTGTAACGATAAAATGCGGAGTACAGTTGTGGGATGGAGTAAGGATTGAAGATAATGTCTTTATCGGTCCAAACGCAACATTTACAAATGATAAAAAACCAAGAAGTAAGGAATACCCAGATAAGTTCTTAGAAACAATAGTTGAAAAAAATGCGAGTATCGGCGCAAATGCTACGATTCTTCCTGGTATTAAGATAGGGCAAGGAAGTATGATTGGAGCTGGAAGTGTTGTTACTAAGACTGTACCGCCATTAGCTGTGATCACAGGAAATCCAGGAATTATTCGAGATTATACGCATGAACTAGATTCAAAGGCTTTGGGTGTGACTCTTGTAAAATTTAAAGAGATTCATGATTCACGCGGAAGCTTAACTTTTGGTGAGTTCGACAAAGAAATTCCATTTCAAGTAAAAAGATTTTTTACAATTTACGATGTGAAGTATGGCTATTCTAGAGGTGATCATGCACATAAAGAGTGTCACCAATTTATAATGTGTCAACGAGGTAGTGTGGATCTAGTCTTTGATGATGGCAAGAATAGACAGAAAATATCTCTCAAGGAACCTAATGTTGGTATTCATGTTAGTCCAGGAGTATGGACATCATTATATAACTTCTCAGAAGGTGCCTCTGTAATTGTCTTCACCTCTGAGTATTATGATGAAAGTGACTACATAAGAAATTATGACGATTTTTTGAGATTTAAAAATGTTTAAACTTTTAAAATTTCTTCTAGGTACAATAGTTTTTATAATTATTACTGGTGGCTATAAGTTTCAAATTGGTAAAGCAAAAGTAGATTTAACAAACACTGATGTTCCAGGATTACTTTTTTTATTACTTATCTCTATAGGATATATATTTAAACTTGAGTATTTTTTAAAAATAAAAAAATTCATGCTTGTTTGGTATGCAAAAATAACTGAAGAGAAGAATTCAAGAAGTCTTTTTAATATCACGTTATTATATCTTACGGTGACAACATTCTTAGGTCATGTGTTTAAACAGTACTCATTTCAATCTCATGGATTGGATCAGGTATTTATTCATCAGCCACTGTTTTATCCTTGGTTTAAAGAAAAGCTGCTATTTTGTAGCGTATGTCCAAATAATACATTTTTTGGGGAGCATATTAATTTTACCTTCTTACTTGTTGCACCACTAACGTCATTATTTAAAAGTGATATCTTAGTCTTTCTTATAAATGTATTTTTGTTATACGGAGGAATGTATTTATTAATTACGAAAGGGCCCCTGAGAAACAAAGCTAATTACTGGTTTGTCTCACTGCTGATTTTGTGTTCAGCGAGAACCTATCGAAATGCTGGGATATGGGATTTACGAGAAGATCATTTTGCATTTTTCTTTATGGTATTAGCTCTGATTGCTATTTATAGAAAAAATATTTCTATTTACTTCATGAGCGTAGTTTTAGTGTTAATAAGTAAAGAAAATATGTCTTACTTGGTACCATTTTTAATATTCCCACTACTTTTAGAAAAAGATTTGGATTATTCAAAAAAAGCTAGAGTCTACTTATCTCTTGGAACAGTAATGTTATCTCTAATTTGGATGAAGTTATCATTTGCTTATGTTTTTCCATATTTCAATAATAACATGCCTCCTTCAGCAAATATTGTCGATAGATTTGATGGTATTGCTAAAAGTACTGGGGAGCTAGTTATTAAAATCTTAACAGATTATCATGTTCAAAAGAAATTAATCGTAGAAAGAGTTTTGACCGTTGGGGGTATTAAGTATGTGGCAATACTACTACTACCTTTTCTAATAAGTTGTAGGAAAAGATGGTATTGGATAATTGCAGCATCTCCTATTATAGGAATGAATCTTCTATCATATGCCGGAACACAAAAGATGATGATTTTTCATTACGATTTAGTAATCATACCGATTTTAAGTATGGGTGTTTTATATGCAATAAAGAATCACGATAAATACTTACCAGTATATCTCTTAGCTGCATTAATGGTATCAGGTCGTTGGCCAAGCCAATATTTATCTAAAAATGTTCCATCAGGCACTACATATAATAAAGTAAAATTTCTTAAGTCGATTGATACAAAAGAAAGAGTATGTACATCATGGAAAAACTTAGCGTATTTATCACATTTAGAAGACGTCTGTGTGCTAACTTTTAATTCACTTACAAGAGAAGATTTTTATAAAGAAAATTATGATCGAGCTTATTACGGTGGTGCAGTAAAGAAAGATAGTTTGTTAATTATCGATCTTTCAGAACAAAAGCAGGCTTCGATATATAAAATTATCAGAAAAGAATACTTAGTTATAAAAGAGTCACCTACTCTATTGTTATTGAGACCGGTCGCTTTTTAGTGTTTTCGTAAGCACGCCAGGTATAATTACCAATGATTGCAAGTCCAATCGAGTTGAGGCTTGCAAAGAACATTATAATGAGTACTGTTGCCGCATAACCTGGAACAGTTATTGCTCCTGATAATTTTGCAATGATAATTATTATTGCAAGGAAGATAGATGAAAGAAGAGCGATGATACCAATATTTGTTAGCAAGCGTATCGGTAAATCTGTAAATGCAAATATACTATCCATTAAATATTTTAACTTTCTTTTAAATGTCCAAGCAGAAACACCAATTTCACGTTCTTGTCTTGTATAGGGAATAACTTTTCGCTTGAAGCCAATCCAATATAGAAGACCAATAAGTGAAGTGTTTAACTCCTCAAGTTTACATAATTGATCTCTTACTCTTCTATTACATCCAAAAATATCTACACCACCAGGAGGTAAATCAGGGATAACGAATTTCTTATATAGAAACCAGAAGGTTTTTGAAAATACTTCAGAGAAGAACGGATCATTCCTTGTTTCACGTGTACCAATAGTTATGTCACACTCGGAGCTAATTAATGAATTATGAAAATCAATCATAAGCTCAGGAGGCTCCTGTAAATCAGCGGCCATGACTCCAAAATGATCACCTTTTGCAAATTTAAGTCCAGTATGAATTGCCGCAAAAGATCCAAAATTTCGAGAATGAGAAATTAGTTGATAATTTAATTTAGTGTCTTGCAACTTCTCTTTAAGAATAAGGTAAGATCTATCGGGGGAACCATCAACAACGAAGACTACTTCTAGATTTGTTATTGAATTATTTAGCTGAATTAGTGCATCCAACAATGGAGGTATGTTCAGTTCATTCATATATACAGGGATGACAACGGAAAACATTTAGGCCTCAAAATTATTCAAAAGTTCACAAATATGAATGATATCATCAGAACTATGGATGGTAGATATAGGAAGAGATAACGTTGTTCTATGTATCTCTTCGGTGATAGGGAAATTTAAGTGATCGTAAGTTTCTTTAAAGCATTCCTGTTTGTGTGGAGGAATAGGATAATGGATTTCTGTCTTTACACCATTCTCTTCCAGATAAGATTTCAGTTCATCCCTTTTGTTATGTCTAATATTGAATATATGAAAGACATCGAAAAAATCTGGACTCTGAATTGGAAGAATAAATTTAGATGAATTAAGAAGCCTAAAATAGATTTGCGCAAGTGTTCTCTTGTGTTCAGTGATATTATAGATATCCTTGAGCTTGATATCTAAAAATCTGGCCTGACATTCATCAAGACGAGAGTTCATTCCTATATAAATATTTTGATATTTTATATGAGAACCATAATTCCTCAAGGCCTTAACTTTATCAGCAAGCTTGTCATCTGATGTTACTATTGCACCAGCATCCCCTAGTGCGCCCAAATTTTTTGTTGGATAAAAACTAAATGCATTTATATGACCAAACGAGCCAGCTACATCACTTCCCTGTTTAGCTCCGTGTGCCTGGGCACAGTCTTCAATTACTTTTAGGTTGTTCGCTTTAGCAATGCTCATGATAGAGCTCATGTCACATAACTTTCCATACATATGAACACATAATATGGCTTTAGTATTTGATGTAATGCTCTTTTCGATTTCGCTCGGATCAATATTATATGTATCTGAGCATGGCTCTACTAAAACTGGAATTAGCCCAGCTTGTTTAATTGATAGTACAGATGCAATATAGGAGTTTGCTGCAACAATAACTTCACTACCCTTTGGTAAATCTAGTGCGAGGAATGATATTGTTAATGCATCTAGTCCAGATGCAACACCGATGCAGTGATTGCTATTTGTATAATTTGCAAAATTAGTTTCGAAACTTTGAACACCCTTGCCAAGGACATACCAACCACTTTTTAAAAACTCAGTGAATGAGTTTTCATACTGCATGAAGTATTTAGCATTTAATTTACCAAGATTTTCATATTCAATCACAGAATTTCCGATGTAAATGAAGTTATAACTAGGGTATTATATTGCTATGAAGGGCAAAACTAAAGTCTTATTTATTACAGTTAGATCTGATATGGGTGGTGGCCCAAAGCACGTATATGAATTATGCTCTGGTCTCTCTGAAATAGATGTTTACATTGCAAGTCCTTGCGATGCGCCATACTACGAAAAATATAGAAGTATAAGTAATGGTCATATTAAAATCCCACATAGAAAGTTTTCACTACTTAAACTAATTGAGCTAATTCAATATTGTCGAAATAATGGCATCAATATCGTTCATTCTCACGGGCGTGGTGCAGGAATTTACTCAAGATTTATGGGGCTCTTTGGATTTAAAGTTGTTCATACGTTTCATGGAGTTCATCACGCCTCCATAGTAGAGAGAATGCTCAAACATTTAACAAATAGATTTATATGTGTTTCAAGAAGTGAAATGATAAATGCGCTCGCTTTTGGACTTTGTGAAAAAATAAATACAGTAGTAATTCCCAACGGGATAGAAGAAAAGAAATATAGTGATATAACTTCACCTGGAAAAAAGATCTTAGGTACAATCTCTCGTTTAGATCCCCATAAAAATAATGGAGAGCTTATACGATTTATGAAAGAGCTTCCAGAGTATCACTTGTTAATAGCAGGTGATGGAGAAGAGAAAGAATATTTAAAATCTATAGCACCAACCAATGTCGAATTTATGGGTTATGTAGACGATATACCAAATTTTTTGAATAAAATTGACATCTATGTAAGTGCTTCGAGAGGTGAAGGTTTACCATACTCAGTCTTGGAAGCGATGGCGGCAGGGAAGAAAATTGTATTAAGTGATGTGGTTGGACATAATGACATAGAAGGAAATATTTTATTATATAAACCTGAGCAACTTGAGATATTTAAAAATGCACTTCTAAAAGCAGAAAATTGTAAAATATCCACAGAGTATTGTATAAATAATCAAATTAAGAAAATTGAACAAATATATGAATAAAAAAATATTAATAGTGTCGTATTTTTATCCACCACAAAATGCTATTGCAGCTCAAAGACCAGCATCTTGGTATAAGTATTGGACAAGGCTTGGATTTGATGTTGAAGTTTTAACAACACCTAAGAGTTTCTATAGTGAGGAAAAGCAAACTACACCAAATATTTATGAAGTGGAACCACATAAGATTTATAACAAGATAAGAAAGTTTTATCATAGCAGTGTTAAAGGTGTAGTTCAGACAAATAATACTAATGAACATAAAAATGGTATTAAATCTAAATTAAAAAAGTGGCTTGTTTCAAGAGGCTTATCAACATCGACTAGAATGCCAGATGCATCAGATTTATGGATAGGTAATGCTAAAGAATGGATAAAAGCGAAAGAAACTAAATGGGATTTAGTCGTATCAACATTCGGGCCTTATTCAACACATATTATTGCTTCATGGGCAAAAGAAAATGGATATGCTCGAAAATGGTGTGCGGACTATAGAGATCTTTGGACAGGAGATACTATTTATCCTGGTTTTTTTCCATTAACACTGATTGAGGACAAGCTAGAATACAATTTATTACAGAATGCAGATTTTATTAGTGTGATATCTGAAGCACAAAAAACCTACTTTGAAACTAAGCTCTACAGACCCAATGTGTATATTTTTGAAAACGGATTTGATATCGAAGAAATTGATATATTAGAAAAAGGGAAATCATTACTAAGTAAAGACAAAATAAATATTACATATACAGGGTCAATTTATCCTGGCAAGCGTGATCCTGCTCCATTATTTAAAGCGATGAAAAATCTGATAGAAAAAGGTAACAAATTAGACTTAATTTGTGTGAATTTTTATGGTCAAAATGTTGGAGTTTTGCATGATGAAGTAAAAAGAATGGGATTAGAAGAATATGTTAGAATTGAAGGAATGGTAGGAAGAGAAGAGTCGCTGAAAATACAAAAAGATAGTGATGTACTTCTCTTTTTAGAGAGCACTGAAAATGATGATCAAGGTGTTGTTTCTGGTAAATTATTTGAATATATTTATTCCGGTCCATATATCTTCGGTGTGGGGATAAACGACAAAAGCCCATCTGGTAAAATTATTGTAGAAACTGAAAGTGGTATGAATTTCTTGAACGATGTAGAGAAAATTGAAGAAGCATTAATGAAGTTGTTAGATAGAAAGTTGAAAAGAGCTGAAGACTTATCAAAGATTCTAAAATATTCACGTAAAAATATAGCAGAAAATATGATTTCTGTATTGTTGGGTTAAATATGTGTGGGATAACTTGTTTAATTTCTAAAAGAGAAATTAATAAAGAAGACTTTAAAAAAAGAAATGATGTTATATCACATCGTGGACCAGATGGTGAAGGTTTTGAGTATTTTGAAAATGAAGATTATAAGATAGCTTTTGGACATAGAAGATTGGCTATTTTAGATTTGAGCTCCAATGGTTTACAACCAATGACTTGTTTTCAAAGATATACGATAATATTCAATGGAGAGGTATATAACTACATAGAACTTAGAAATGAATTAAAAGAGTATGAGTTCAAAACAGGGACTGATACTGAAGTTATTGTTGCAGCCTATGACAGATGGGGAACTAAATGTTTTGAAAAATTCAACGGTATGTGGACAATAATTATTTATGATTCAATATCAGATAAAATAATAATTTCAAGAGATCGATTTGGAATAAAGCCATTATACTATGTAGAAAATGAGCAAGATATCATTTTCGGCTCTGAGATAAAGCAAGTAGTAGGTAAAACAGTAAGGCCTAATAGAGAATTAATCTACGATTATTTAGTTCACGGTATTCAAGACCATACAAACGAGACAATGTTTGAAGGTGTCAGACAATTTCGTGCAGGATGTTTTGCAGTAATAGATTTAAAAGAAGAATCTTATAAATTAGAATTTATTCCTTATTTTGATATAAATCAGAAGATTGAAAAACAAGGGCTAAAGAAACGTTTTTTTAATTCTATTAAATTGCGTTTGAGATCAGATGTTCCAGTGGGTTCTTGCTTGTCAGGAGGCTTAGATTCATCTTCGATAGTGTATGGATTAGCAACTGAAGTTAAGAAGGAGAATATTTTTACATTTACTTCAGTGTCAAAACATAAAAAATTTGATGAAACACAGTTTTCAGATATTGTTGTTGAGGATGTAGGTGCAAAAAACTTTAAAGTCGAGCCACAATTTAACAGTCTTGTAGCTGAACTTGATAAGATAATATGGCATCAAGATGAACCGTTTACTTCGACGAGTATCTTTGCACAATGGGAAATTTTTAAGTGTGCAAAGGAAAATAATATAAAGGTCATGCTTGATGGACAAGGAGCAGACGAAGTCTTGAGTGGGTATCATCAGTTTTTTAAGAGTTATTTATTTTCTTACTTACAAGATCGAAGATACTTAGATTTTTTTAGAGAGCTTAGAAAAATCATAAAAAATAACAATATGTCTTGGAAGTTTTGTCTTGAAGTACTTATCTTGTATTACCTTCCAGAGTTTATCATTCAAAAAATTAGAAGTATTTTCAATAAAAACAATTCGAAACCAAATTGGATTAGAAATGATGTCAAAAGTCGGCCAGACCCAAGGACATATGAATATGTAAAGAACTTGAATAAACATTGTGAAATGCAACTTAAGACTACTAACTTGCCAATGTTACTTCACTATGAAGATCGAAATTCGATGGCTTCATCTATTGAGGCGCGAGTTCCATTTTTAGATTTTGAATTAGTTCTCGAGACTATGTCTACGAATTACTCAGAGAGAATGAGTGATGGCTTGACTAAAACTTTACTAAGAAGGGAAATGAAAGATTTGGTTAATGACGAAATTTTAGAGCGAAAAGATAAAATGGGATTTGTTACGGCAGAAGAGATATGGTTTAAAAATAATGCGAGTGAAGTAGAAGGTATGATTCATTCTGCACTTGAAAGAATTAGTATAATTAATAAACATATAATCATTGAAGACTTTAAAAAATTTCTTAGCGATAAAAAATCTTATAACTTCGCATTTTGGAGAATTATTTGTCTCGGAAGATGGTTGAAATTAAATAATATAGAGATTTGAAATTTTCTTAGATATCGAATGTGCTGAAAATTCATTCATCGCATTTTCTCTTATTTTTTTAGAGTTAAAGTTATTAATGTTATTCTTAAGGTTTTTTAAAACGGTATAGACTTGCTCAGATGATAAATTGTCTACAAGAAATCCATTAGAATCATCGATGAATTCTTCAGGTCCTCCACATTTTGTTGCGATAACAGGTGTGCCTGTATACAAGGCTTCAAGATAAACGATCCCAAAAGTCTCGGATCTAGAAGTAAGAATAAAAAAATCACAATTATGAAAAAAGGAATTCAACTCTGAGTTCTCAATGTAACCTATCCAATTAATAAATAAGTCAGGTGCGTGTGTATGATGAAGACTTTTAAGATGAGATTCCTCTGTGCCAGTTCCAATAATTGTAAGATGGAAATCTGATTGTTCTTCAGAGCTCATTTTCGAAAAAGCTTCGAGCAAAATATCAAATCCTTTTTGATGATTAAGTCCACCTATAGAGAGAAGCTTGATTTTTTCTTTTTTATTGTTTTGATTTTTTAGAGTGAAAGAAGATTCATCAACGATATTAGGAATGACTTGAACATTTGGAACTGAATATTTGAGCATATCATTCTTTAAAGAATTACTCACGGCTATATTGGTAACAGCAGAAGAATACGTATCCAGAATATGTGATTGAAGTTTCGATGTCGTATCTAAATATGTTGGAAAGGGAAATGGACTCATGTGTTCTGTTATAATGTAAGGGATACTGAACTTGGATGCGATGTAGCCTGCTGGATAAACAACATGACAATGTATAAAGTCTATATTAGAAAATTTCTTTAAAACTTTTTTAACTGTTAGATAAAGAGGTATCCAAAGTAAAGGTACTTTATGAGAAAATGTAATAGTTGGAATTGAAATTTCAATTAAATTATCAAGAATGTTCCTCTCGGAAGATTTTGATTTAAACATTCTAATTAGATTAATTACTATTTTATAAGGATTTTTAAGAGAGCTATACAACTCCTCCTGACCCCAATTAAGTATATAGAATGTTTGATTGGGATTGTGTTGAGCTAATGCTTTTGCTTGGTTATAAGTGAAAATACCGTTGTTAGGATATTTTTTAGTTGGATACCAAGAAGGTAATATTAGAATATGATCAGCTCTTTTCAAGATTTCCTCGTACTTTATATATAAGTATAAGATTATAGATAATTATAAAAATTATTTCGAGTAGTACCCAAAGTTTTAGACCACTTAAAAAATCATTCGTGTAATGACCATACATGAAAGATGAAACACGAACCAAAGGAAAAACTATGCCAAATAATAGAGAATATCTTTGTAGTCCTAGGGTGATATAGCTACCTGAGGTTGGAGAACTGATAAACATAATCAGCATTATAAAAGAGAGAATTTGAGCGATTTGACCAGCGAGAAGCCATGAGTCGCCAAATACAAGCTTGAATAGAAAACTCCCACCGAAGAAAAGAACAATAAAAGGGAAAAATCCAAATATAGAGAGCTTTAACCAAGTTTTTTTCAATAAAGCATAAGAATTAATTTTGTCATTATTCCATTGTTTTGAAAATTCTTGATAGAACACTTGGCCAACAGCCCCACAGATAAAAGCAATTGGTAAGCTAATAATCTTCCATGCTAAACTAAACTGTCCGGCAGTAGATACATCGAAAAATTTAACAATTAAAATGGGAGGCAATTGTAATGATGCAATATCTAAAAGTGCAGTTGGGAAAATATACTTTGGTATATCTTTGTACTCTTTAGTGCTCTTAACTAGAACCTTGATTTTTTCACTTATGTGCCATCTCTTTACTACATAAATGCAGATTATAAATGTAATAGTAAGCCCAAGTAATTGGGCAAGAATAAGACCTGTAGTAATTTTAAATAAGCCTAAGACTATTCCAGTAATAGCTATTGATGAAGATTGAAAAATTCTAATCTTAGAAATTAATTTATAAAATTTAAAACGTGTAAGAATAGAGTTAGACGAGGCAATAAAGGAAAGAAATAATGCAATGAAAGGAATTAGAAGTGCTATATTCTGTATTTCAAATACTTTTAAATAATACGAGGGAACAAAGCAAAAAACCAACAGGGTCACGATAAAAAATATAAAAGTTAAAGAATTTGTGAAAGAAAAAAGCTGTGTTGCCTGCTTGTCACTTCTTGGAAGAACATAAGTGGTTTCAAATTTTAATGTAAAAAAAATTGCTAGAATATTACCCCATGCTGTCAAAAGAGCAAGTTGCCCAAAATTAGATGGTATGTATAGTCGAGTTAATACAGGACTAAGAAGAATAGGAATGAGCTGTGCAAAACCAGCACCAGCAAGCAAGGTTGCAATATTTTTTCCAAACTCGGATTTAGGAAAATATTTTGATATCACTTATTACCTAAAGAATGTGTAAGTTGTTCTACAATACGTTTTGACGCTGTTCCATTCCCATAAAAATTTTCAAATTGTTCTATACCTACACTCGAAATAAAGTTTTCATATTCAGCAATAATAAGATCTTCATCTGCCCCAACAAGCTTATTAATCCCAGCATTAGTCAGTTCAACCCATTCGGTTTCATCGCGTAAAACAATACATCTTTTATTAAAAAAATAGGATTCTTTTTGTAGTCCACCAGAATCTGTCATAACAAACATACTATTGTGTATCAGATTAAGCATATCTAAGTAACCAACTGGATCAATTACTTTGAAAGATATTTGAATTGAGAGTTTATCAATTAAAGCTTTAGTTCTTGGGTGTAGAGGACAAATAATTGTTGTCTTTTTTGAGATTGTGTTTAAAGCACTTATTATATTCTTTAGTCTGGTCGGATCATCTGTATTTTCTGCTCTGTGAAGTGTGCATAGAATAAAGTCAGTCGTTATGGGTAATGTCCTTTTTTTAGCCTTGTCTCTAAAGTGCAATGCTGCGTCAAGCATAACATCGCCGACATTATCTATTAAACAGTCGATGTTTTTGTATCCCTCTTTTTCTAGATTATGAACAGCTTCTACAGTTGGACAAAAAAGGAAACTGGATATTCTGTCTGTTAAAATTCTGTTTATTTCTTCGGGCATGCGGTTGTTAAAACTCCTAAGGCCTGCTTCTATATGACAAATTGGTATATGAAGTTTACTAGCAGAAATCGCAGCAGCAAGAGTTGAGTTAGTATCGCCATAAACAATAACAAGAGAAGGTTTTTCTTTGATAAGAATATCTTCTATTGAAGAAATCATCTCACCAGTCATATGACCATGACTTTTACCATTGATACCGAGGTTATAATCAGGCTTTGATATATCAAGCTCTTCAAAAAAGATATCCGACATATTAGCGTCAAAATGTTGCCCTGTGTGAATTAGGATATGCTCCAAACCATTATTAATGATTTCCTTAATAACTACTGAAGCCTTTATAAACTGTGGTCTGGCACCAATAACAGTAACAAATTTCATAACACCTTCTGATTAATAATCTATTAATTTTAAACCTAATAAACTATAATTTAAAATACTTGGAAACACAAAATATTGCAGTATTGGTGAGATATGAAGCTATTAAAGAAAATAGAAAATAATGAATTGGTTGTTGGGATAATTGGACTTGGTTACGTCGGTCTACCACTTCTTTTAAGATTTAACGAAGAGAATATTAATGTTATTGGTTTTGATGTAGATATTCAAAAAACTGAGAAGTTGAACTCTGGCCATTCTTACATTGAACATATTGACTCAAAACGAATTGCAGAAATGAGAAATCTAGGGAAATTTACTGCAACTACAGACTTTAGTAAAATAAGCGATGTCGATGCGATAATAATCTGTGTACCTACACCATTGAACAAATACCGAGAGCCTGATTTAAGCTATGTGACTAATACTATTGATTCGTTTCTACCATACTTAAGGTCACAGCAATTGATTTCTCTAGAAAGTACTACTTATCCAGGCACAACAGACGAGGAAATAGTTAGTCGTTTGGAAAAGACAAATTTGAAAGTAGGGGAAGATATATTTGTTGTGTATTCGCCAGAAAGAGAAGATCCAGGTAACGAAAGATATAGTACCAAAACAATCCCAAAAGTGTGTGGTGGAATAACAGCTGGATGCTTAGAAGTAGGAGTCAGCCTATATTCAAAAATAATTGATACAGTGGTACCAGTTAGTTCATGTCGAGCAGCAGAAATGACTAAGCTTCTCGAAAATATTCATAGAGCGGTTAATATTGGTCTAGTAAACGAAATGAAGATTGTTGCTGATCGCATGGGTATAGATATATTTGAGGTGATAAATGCTGCTGGAACAAAACCATTTGGTTTTGTTCCATATTTTCCAGGGCCCGGTTTGGGTGGGCACTGTATTCCAATCGATCCATTCTATTTGACTTGGAAGGCACGTGAATATGGAGTACATACAAGATTTATCGAACTAGCCGGAGAAATAAACTCTGCAATGCCAGACTATGTTTTATCAAAAATAGTAAAAGGGCTAAATGCAGTAGGAAAATCATTAAATGGATCTAAAGTATTAGTTCTAGGAATTGCATATAAAAAGAATGTAGATGATATGAGAGAATCTCCATCTGTTGAGATTATGGAGCTATTGCGAGAAGCAAAAGCCGATGTTGCTTATTCTGATCCACATGTTCCAGTGTTTCCTAAGATGCGTGAGCACAAATTTGATTTAAGAAGTGTCGAACTTACGCCTAAAAACTTAGAAGAATATGATTGTGTCGTACTAGCTACGGCACATGATAAATTTGATTACGAACAAATTTTTGAATATTCTAAGATGATTGTAGATACAAGAGGTGTCTACAAAATTAGGCATGAAAAATTAATTAAGGCGTAGAAGATGAAAAATTTTATAGCTGTTGGAGTTGGTGGTTATATAGCACCAAGACATTTAGAGGCAATTAATCATGTTGGTGGAAAGATAATCGCAGCATATGATAATAAAGATTCTGTTGGAATTTTGGATCGATTCACACAAGATGTTCCATTTTTCACTACATTTGAGGAGTACTCATATTTCTTGGATAAAATTTCATCGAGTTCAAGTATTGATTACTGCTCTGTGATGAGTCCAAACTATATGCATAAGTTTCACATATGGCACGGTCTAAAAAATGGAGCAGATGTAATTTGCGAGAAACCACTCGTTCTAGATGTAAATGAAATTGATGAGCTTGTTTCATTAGAGCAAAAATTTGGAAAAAAAATTAATACAGTTCTTCAATTAAGAGTACATGAAACAATTAAAGAACTAAGAAAAAAAATACTACAGGATAATAAGCAAGAAAAATACGAGGTTGATTTAACATATATAACGTCAAGAGGACCATGGTATATGTCTTCATGGAAAGGAAATACTTATCAATCTGGTGGCTTGCCACTAAATATAGGTATACACTTTTTTGATATGTTAACATGGCTTTTTGGAAAACTTGAAAAACAGGAAGTACATCACTTTGATGAGAGTTCATGTGCAGGATTTCTTGAATTAGAAAAAGCAAAAGTGAAATGGTTTCTATCTTTAGATAAGAACATGTTACCTGAAAGCGCTAAACAACAGAATAAAACTACGTATAGAAATATAACTTTTAATGGTGAAGAAATTGAATTCTCAGATGGCTTTACTGAGCTTCATAAAACGGTATATACAGACGTGCTTAATGGTCATGGTTATGGAGTTGAGGACGCAAGAAATGCGATTACGATTGTTGACTCAATGAGAAAAATGTCATTGATAAGTGCAAGCGAGAATAAACACCCATTTTTGAGGAAATAGAATGATACATGACACAGCTATTGTAGACGCAGGAGCAGAGATTGGAGAAGGTACTCGTGTTTGGCACTGGGTGCATATTTGTTCAAAAGCTAAAATTGGAAATGGATGCTCTCTCGGACAAAATGTGTTTGTCGGCAATAATGTAATCATTGGAAATAACGTGAAAATTCAAAACAACGTTTCTGTGTATGATAATGTGTTTATAGAAGACGATGTGTTTTGTGGCCCTAGTATGGTTTTTACAAATGTTTATAATCCGCGTTCTTATATAACTAGAAAAAATGAGTACAGGGATACAAAAGTACGAAGGGGTGTAACAATTGGTGCAAATGCAACAATTGTTTGTGGTGTAACAATAAATGAGTATGCATTCATTGCTGCAGGAGCAGTCATTAATCGTGATGTTAAAAAATTTGCATTAATTGCTGGTGTTCCGGGAAAGCAAATTGGATGGATGAGTAAGTATGGAGAGAAAATCCCTCTCCCATTAAGCGGAAAAGGGGAATTCACATGTCCTCATACACAAGAGAAGTATAATCTGGACGGAGATGTCTTAACTCTTAAACCTTAGTAAAAGGTTACAAACTTTATCGATACTTTCTTCAGTTAAATATGGATGAAATGGCAAAGAGATAACACGATTAGAAGCATTGATAGTGTTAACATTGTTATATGCACTTGAAAGTTTGGAATATACTGGTTGTTTAGAAAGTGGGACAGGATAGTGAACTGCACTTGGTATTCCATGATCTTTTAAGAATTTGATGACTGCATCTCTGTTATCAACTTCAATTGTAAACTGAGCATAGGCTGAAGTATTATTTCCAATATTTTGTAATTTAAAAGTCGATTCTAGATTTGATCTATATCTATCTGCAACAACTTGGCGTGAATTTAGCTCGTCTGGAAAAATTTTCAACTTCTCGATCAAAATCGCGGCCTGTATAGTGTCGAGTCGACCGTTTACACCAATATGTGTGTGTACATATCGTTCAGACTGACCATGTTTTAATATAATTCTAATTTTTTCGTTAAGTTCATCAGAATTAGTGAAAAGAGCACCGCCATCGCCGTAGCCACCAAGCGGCTTTGAAGGGAAAAAACTAGTGCAGCTAATTGTAGCTTGCGTACATGACTTTACTCCCCTAGTAACAGCTCCGAAACTTTGTGCAGCATCTTCAATGATAGAAATATCATGAGAAATGTTTTGGAGAGAAGAAATATCATACGCTAAACCATATAAGGAAACAGGTATAATAGCCTTTGTTTTATTAGTTATCTTTTTTGAAACATCATCTAAACACATATTGTACGTATCAGGATTTATGTCAGCAAATATTGGAGTTGCTCCTAGTAAACTGACAACTTCAGCAGTAGCAAAAAAAGTAAAGTCTGGAATAATGACTTCATCTCCAGGACCTATTTCTAAAGCCATAAGTGCAATAAGAAGAGCGTCTGTTCCAGATGCACATCCGATAGAGTGTTTTACTCCTAAATATTGTGAAAGAGAAGATTCTAGATTAGCTACCTCTGGTCCTAAAATGTATTGACCGTGATTTAATACATTAGAGATCGCATTATCTACTTCAACTTTAATTCGTTGATATTGTTTATTTAAGTCTATAAATTCCATAATTTCTACCTATAATAAAAGTACAAGTGTATTTTAGCGATTACTAAAAAATATGTATAGGGTTAAGTTATGTTGAAAGAGTACGGAAATAATATAAGTACGGTACATCGAGTAACGGATGTGAGCATAGTAATATTATGTTGGTATGCGTCTTATGCTTTACGATTTGAGGTATTACCTGCTGGACAGCAAGGATTATTTGTCGAATTTTCTTATATCAGTATTTTCATAGCACTTACGACATTTTACTGTTTTGAAAAATTCGAACTTTATAAATCTTATAGATTAAAGTCGATATATAGTGAAATTTCTCAAGTTAGTAAGGCGAACTTTACGGTATTTGTGGTTCTAATATTTACACTCTACTTCATAAGAGACGAAAAAATTTCGAGAATACATCTAGTTACATTCTTTTTGCTTTCGGAAGTATGTCTTACAATTTCACGTTTACTAAAAGCAAACATGCTTAGAACAATGCGCGCTAAAGGAAAAAACATAAGGTATATAAAAGCAGTTGGAGATGGTGAACAACTCACAAAATTTCTGGAAGTTGTATATAAAATGAAAGGTAGTGGATTAACTTTAGTGGACGATGAAAAAAAAGCGGATGCCTTTGTTGTTGGATATAAGAGTGAAAGTCAGAACGAACTCAACCAATTCATGAGAAGCCATTATAATGATGTAAGAGAGATACATTTATTACCTGAAATATCATATTCTTTATTAGGAAACAAAATTGAAGACTTCGATGGAATTCCAATGGTAACTGTCAATCAGCCAAAGTTTCCGACATTAGAATTGGCATTGAAAAGAGTTATTGACTTAGCAGCTAGCACAATTGGACTACTATTAATCTCCCCTATTCTCATTATTATAGCAATTCTAGTTAAATTTACATCAAAGGGTCCAGTCCTTTATGGGCAAGAAAGAGTAGGCCTTGATGGGAAAAAATTTAAAATGTGGAAATTTAGATCGATGAGAGAAGCGAAAAATGATGAAGATAAGTTAGTATGGAGCTCAAAAGAAGATCCAAGAATCACAAAGATTGGTTCATTTATTAGAAAAACAAGTATAGATGAACTACCACAGTTGTTTAATATTTTAATGGGTGAAATGTCTTTAGTTGGGCCAAGACCTGAAAGAACAGAGTTTGTAGAAAAGTTTAAGAATGAAATTCCAAGCTATATGTTGAGGCATAAGATGAAAGCAGGGTTGACTGGATGGGCCCAAGTGAATGGCTGGCGTGGGGATACTGACTTGAATTCAAGAATAGAATGCGACCTATACTACATTAAAAATTGGTCTATTTGGTTAGATATAAAAATTATTTTACTCACATTTGTGAAAGGCTTCGTTAATGAGAATGCTTACTAAATAACTGGTCTTTTTTCTTGGTATTTAGATATATTAAAATTAATGAAATCATAAGATAAACAATTATTTCATTTGTCACATTCAATTGCATGGTTGGAAAGATAAAGAGAGTTAACAGAAGAGCTAGTTTTGATGAGTAAGAAGAAACATGCTTATGCAGAGAAAAAATAAAGTAGCAAAACAATAAATACCCAATTATCCCAAACTCAGAAAGTATCTGAAAATTTAAAGAATGTTGTTGATAGTTTGATATATAGAGATCCATATCATGAATCGGGAAAACATTAGCTTCATTGGCGCGCTGTTGTGCAAATCTTTTAGCTCCATTAAAAAAACCTACACCAAGAGGGTTCTTTAAAAACATGTCAAGATAAACGCAATGAATAGCAAATCTTCCATTTGTAATTTTTGTAGCTAATAGATGAAAACTAGTATCTGAAAATTGATATAAGAGTGAAACAAGGATTGGATATGATATAACTGAATATAGAATTAAATATGATAATAATCGTTTTAAGTTAAATGAAAGAAAATATATTAAAATCGAAACAACAGAACAAATTAGAAATGTTCTACTTGCACACGAAAGTATAATTACTAAAGCGATAGGAATATAACGATATTTTTTTGTATAGATGAAATAGATAATTGAACCAAAGTAAAAAAAACCAGTATAGTTTGGCTCTCCAATGAGTCCCGAAAGCATTGGGATTTTGATATTTATTGGAGAATATAGCACTGTTTTATAAAAAATATTTTTTGTTAGTATAAATTCTACAAAAGAAAATAAAATTCCATATATAGCTGAAGCCTTAAAAAAAATATCAATGCTCTTTAAGGGTTTATAATAGACGATTTGAGATATTAATATGATGAAAAGACAGAGTTGTGATATTCTTACTAGTGAGGATATATCTAAATTAACTAGACTATATATAACAGAATAAACGGCGAGAAAAAAAAGTACATATGTTTTCTTATCAATGAATTTTGATTTATATAAAAAAAATAAAGAACTAACTGGAAATATTAATTGAAAATATGTCTTATATTCACCTATATTTTTTATAAGAAATGTTGGGAGCAGAGTTAAAAGTATATGCATAAAACACCAAGTAAACAGAATTTTTTATTTAATTATTATATAAAACGTTTGTTCGATTTGACTATCGCTTTTGCATTAGGCATCGCTACTATCCCACTTTTACTTTTTGGTTCATTAGTTATCTTTATCTTTTTAGGGAGACCAGTTTGCTTTAATCAAGAAAGACCTGGTAAAAATAAAAAGACATTCAAAATATGGAAGCTAAGAACTATGTCTAATGAAAAAGATAATAATGGCCATCTTCTTCCAGATGAACAAAGATTAGGCAAAGTAGGTAAAATTATACGAGCGCTTAGTATTGATGAGTTACCACAGTTGTATAATGTTTTTAGGGGCGAGATGAGTTTGGTGGGACCTAGACCATTGCTAGTTGAATATCTTGATATTTATACTGATGAGGAAATGACTAGGCAAAGTGTATTACCAGGTATAACTGGTTGGGCTCAAATTAATGGGCGTAATGCAATAACATGGAAAGAAAAGCTAGCCTTAGATGTATGGTACGTTCAAAATTGGAGTTTGATGTTGGACATGAAAATTTTAGTAATGACTATTGCTAGGATATTCAAAAGATCCAATATATCCAAAGAACCAAATGTCGTAACTAAGTACAATGGTCACAACTAGTTAAGAAGATCTTCTTGATTTGGTGTGTACTCAACCACAATAGATTTGATAAGCTTAATCACTGAGCTTTTGTCTGATTCACATTTAATAGAAAGTAAATCATGTATAAGTTCGTTAAAATTTAAAGGATTGGGGCGAGTATTGGCTATGCGTATCTTGTTGTGATGTGTTTTTAATAATTCTTCGTCTTTAGAAAATAACTCTTCATAAAGCTTTTCACCTGGTCGAAGTCCAGTGAACTTAATTTTTATATCATGCTCAACCTTGAGGCCGGATATTTGAATTAAATTGAGCGCTAGATCAACAATTTTTACAGGTTCACCCATATCTAAAACAAATATTTCACCACCTTTAGCCATGGAAGAGGCTTGGAGAACTAATTGACAAGCTTCTGGAATGGACATGAAGTATCTAGTTATATCTGGGTGTGTAACCGTTATTGGTCCACCATTTTCAATTTGCTTTTTAAAAAGTGGAATAACGCTACCATTACTTCCTAAAACATTTCCAAATCTAACTATTGAAAAATTAGTATTCATAGATATAGAGTTTATGTTTTGACAAATCATCTCAGCAATTCTTTTCGTTGACCCCATAATATTTGTAGGATTAACAGCCTTATCTGTTGAAACCATAATAAAATGTTTAGCCCCAAATTTATCAGCGGATTCTGCAACAATTTTTGTTCCTAGCACATTGGTAAAAATAGCTTCAGTAGGATTAGATTCCATCATTGGAACATGCTTGTATGCAGCAGCATGAAGTACTAGATCTGGCCTGTGCCTATTGAATACTTCTTCAACTCTGTTTTTAAAACGAACATCTCCAATGCATGGGATAAATTTAATATTAGGAAATTCTTCTATTAAATTCATTTCTAATTCATAAAGAAATAATTCACATATCTCTAATAAAATGACTGTCTTTGGATTAAGTAGCGAAACTTGCCGACATAGTTCGGATCCGATAGATCCTCCAGCTCCGGTGATAAGAACACAGCTATCAGAAATAAGGCTTTTCATATTTTCACGATCTAGATTAATCGGGTCGCGTCCAAGTAGATCTTCAAGCTTTATATTACGAAGAAGAGACAATTCAATTTTTCCAGAGAGAATTTCATTCAACTTAGGTAACGTTTTGAACTCGATGTTTGTATCCTTACAGATAGAAATTATGGTTTTCATTTGTGATGATGTTGCCGAAGGGATAGCGATAAAAACCTTGGAAATAGAATGTTTTTCAATTAGATCTGGTAGAAGTGAAATATTACCAAGAGTCCTTATGCCTAGGATTGATCGACCTTTCTTAACGCTGTCATCATCGAGAAATCCAATAATATTCAAATTCATAGAAGGAGTATTTAAAACTTCTCTGGCAAGTTGATTTCCTGCCACGCCAGCCCCAATTATTATAATATTATCTTTAGAAGGTTGAGAGTTTGTACCCTTATTATTTTTGTTATCTTTCCAGAGTCGATAGAGAAACCTTCCACCTCCTAGACCTAATAAAATAAGAGTATAATCTATTATTGCTATAGACCTTGGGAAGCCCTCGAGCCTATTAAGTGCAAAAGTTAAAATTAGAGCACTCGCAGTACCGTATGTAGAAGCCTTTAGGATACGAATAAGGTCAATAGTTGAGGAAAAGCGCCACATTCCACGATAGAGGCCCATAACGGAAAAAAAGAAAACCTGGCATGATATAAAAATAAAAGATACCGCAACGAGGTCACTTATTGGTGCGTCAAAAACAGAGAATGTTTCGAAGCGTAAAAAAATAGAAAAATAAAATGAAAAAGTCGCGATGAAAATATCGTATAAGAAGGCGATAAGAATTCTTGGATTTTTTAGTAATTGAATCATTTTTATACCTATTTAACTTTTATAGGGTATTATGCTATTTAAAAAACATTTAATAAAGAGATTTAATTAAGAGTTGATGATGGAAAATAGACTATATTTATCACCTCCGCATATGTCGGGAAATGAGAAAAAATATATTGATTTAGCATTTGAGTCTAACTGGATAGCTCCATTAGGACCGAATGTGGATAAATTTGAATCAACTATGAATGAATATTTAGGAAGTCATTATGCCGTTGCCATGACATCTGGAACTGCCGCAATTCATATCGCGCTTGTTATGCTAGATGTAAAACCAGGTGATTATGTTCTGTGTAGCTCAATGACATTTGTGGCAAGTGCAAATCCTGTTTTGTATCTTGGCGCAGAACCGGTATTCATTGATTCAGAACATAATAGTTGGAATATTTGCCCGCGATCACTAGAAAAAGCGATGCAAAATTTAGAGAAGAAGCCTAAGGCATTGATTGTGGTTGATCTGCTTGGCCAGAGTGCTGACTATGGTGAAATCAAAAAAGTTTGTGACAAATATAATTTACCAATTATTGAAGACGCAGCTGAGGCACTTGGAGCGAAATATAATGGTATAAAGTGCGGTACATTTGGTGAGTATGGAGTTTTCTCATTTAATGGGAATAAAATTCTATCTACTTCCGGCGGAGGAATGCTTATTTGTAAGACAAAGGAGCAGGCTCTTAGGGCAAAGCACTTAATAACACAGGCAAGAGAAGATGCACCATACTATCTACATACTGAGGTTGGTTATAACTATCGAATGAGTAATATCGTTGCTGGATTAGGTATCGCACAATTAGGAATTCTCGAAGATAGAGTAAATAAGAAGAGATTTATTAATAAATGTTATCAAGAAAAATTGAAAGATATTTCTTACATTAGGTTTATGCCTGAGCCGGAATGGAGTTATTCTAACAGATGGCTGACAAGTATACTAGTTGATGACGACTCACTTTTAACACCGACAGAAATAATTAGTGAACTTGAGAAAAATAATATTGAAGCGAGAAGGCTATGGAAACCATTACATTCGCAACCTTTGTTTGAGAAAAACAAATATTTCTTTGATAATGAGTCTGTTTGTGACTCACTCTTTGAGAGTGGTGTTTCTCTACCATCGGGAACACAGATGACAGAAAAAGATATCGAAAGAGTTTGTAATATAATTAAAAATATTAAGAAGTGAAATCTATGAAGCCAAGAGTAATGCGAGTTGTAACAATTACAGATGCATTCATTCATATAAAAGGACAGCTGGAGCAGTATAAACAAGAGGGAAAAGAAATTATTCTTGTATCTGCGAATGGAAATCTTGATGATGAAATAAAAGGAATTGGCTTTAGACATGAAAATTTAGTAATTAAAAGGGATATTTCACCTATTTTTGATCTAGTATCTGTGATTCAACTAATTATTCTAATACGTCGACATAAGCCCAATATCTTGCATTCTTCAACACCTAAGGCGGGTATAGTTTGTGCTTTAGCAGGTTTTCTAGCTTTAGTTCCAGTTCGGATTCACACTTTTACGGGGCAAAGGTGGGCGACGTTAAAGGGCCCTAAGAGATTATTGCTAAAGATGATTGATAGATTGATAGTGACTATGAATACAAGAGTCTATTCAGACTCAGAATCACAGAATCAATATTTAATAGAACAGAAGATCGTTAAGCCTGAAAAAATATTTTGTATTCATAAAGGAAGTCTTGGTGGAATCGATATAGCTAGATTTTCAAATTCAAAATATAAAAAGGATAAGAACGAGGTTGTATATTTATTCTTGGGTAGAATAAATAAAGATAAGGGAATAGAAGAATTAATTTCTGCTTTCAATCTTCTGGTTAAGGAGGCCAATGATGTAGCATTGATGCTCGTTGGTCCAAATGAAATGATGAATGGAGATTTGAGTAATGATACAAGAGAAATATTGGAAAAAAACAAAAAAATTAAAATAATCGGGTCTACAAATACACCTGAGAAATATATTGGGATAGCAGATGTTTTATGCCTACCAAGCTATAGGGAGGGTTTTGGAACAGTTGTAATTGAAGCTGCATCTATGGGGGTTCCTGCGATCGGAACAAAAATACCCGGACTTGTGGATTCGATAGTTCCAAACAAAACTGGATTACTGGTAGAGAAGCAAAGTGTAGATAGTTTGTTCAGCGGAATGTTGAAAATGTATCAGGATTCAAACTTAAGAACTGAAATGGGAAATAGTGCTTATCGGAGAGCAAAAGAAGACTTTAGTTATCAAATAATTGCAGAGAAACAATGGAGTGAATATATAAGTCTACTTGCCAAATACTCGAGCAGGAGTGCCAACATAAGTTAATCCCCTTTGAGTGTCCCTTGTGACACACGCACCTCCACCAATAAAAGATTCTTCAGCTAGATGAAGACCTTGAAGGACCGAAGAGGAAATTCCAACCAAAACGCTTTCCCCAATTGTTACGTTGCCAGCTATATTAGCTCCGGGCATTACTGAGGAGTATTTCCCAATTATTGTATCATGCCCTATCGTGCAGTTGGGGCTAAGAAATACGAAATCATTTATTGTTATATTGGTGGTTAGAGTTGTGTTTTCTTGAATGATAATCCCTTGTCCTAGTTTGATGTGTTGAAATGAATCGATAGACACATTGGGATGAATTAGATTTGGAAAGGAAATATTATTATTGTTAATTTTGTTAATAAGTTTTGTTTTCTGTTCTGGATATCCGATTGCTAATACAAGGGCTGTCTTGGATTCAATTGAGTTGATATCTGATATCTTTCCTAATACTGGATAGCCATCAATAAGAATTCCGATTTCTTTTAGATCATCGTACCACCCTATAAAATTATATGAAGATTTTTTAGAATTAATTTTATTAATTAAGCAGAGAATCTCTCTTCCCATGCCCCCTGCTCCAATTATTGCTATATCCATAAAAAATCCTTAAGAATTATTTTGATGAGACAAAATATAAAACAAGCTCCTCATCGAACCTATAATCAATTTTAGTATATTAATCACTAAGAAAGCAAAGGATAAAGGACCTGTGAATAGAGATGAAATTGCAGCCTTTGCTTTTAATATATCGAGAAAATATTTTGAAGATCTGCTTTTAATGTCAGTCTTACTTATATTGTATGTATAGAGATCCTCGTGAATATTGTAAAATTTGAAATCTTTAAGGTAGGCACTTGTTAAGAAATAATAGTCCTCACCTATTCGCAGCGATTCAGAATATTTACATTTTAAAAACACATCCTTTCTGAAAATTATACTTGCATGTACGACAGAGTTTTGAAGAAGCCAATTTCTCAATGTGGGAAGTGTTGGACAGGTTATGCTGTCCCATCTTCTTCCGTTCCAATTGAGTGAACAGTTGCTACCTACAAAATCATATGCAGCATTTGTTTCAAGGAAATTAACAAGCACTTCTATTCTTCTTGAATTTGATAAATCATCACAGTCTTGAATTGCTATATATAAACCATTTGCTTTTGAGATAAGTAAATTTCGCATTGCTCCTGGACCTATATTTGTCACTGATTGAACAATACATAAATTAGGAAAGAGATTTTGATATTCCTGAATTTTTTCAACGGTGTCATCTGTACTCGCATCATCTCCGATGAGAACTTCAATATTTTTATAAGTAAAAGAATTGATATTATTGGCGAGGTTTAAGATATGTTTCGATCCATTATGTACTGGTATAATCAATGATACAAGAGGTTGAGGCATATTGGGTCCAATTCTAGTGTGTTCGTTATTTACTAAAACCTGTCTTCGTTAGGGCTGTTCCGGTAAGAATTCGGAACAATCCTTTAATGTTACCTAGAAAACTTCTTAGTCGATTTGATTTAGGCCTAGAGAGACCAATTGCTAAATTAATTAAACTTACTCCAATCATAGACCATAGAACAAATAGGCGATTGAAATTACGACTTTTGGATATAAAATACCACCAACCAGTTATCTGCCACTCCCCTAGTGCAATTAGCCTCTCTTTTCTTACTGGATGATGATAATGAAAACATCTTGAAGATGAGCAAAGAGCAATTCTGTTTTCGCGTGAAACTCGAAATGAAAAGTCTACATCTTCGTAGTAACCTGTCCCGTCAAACCATTCGTCATACTTATAAGATTCCAAAATTTCTCTTTTCCAGAAGGTTGCACCACCATATATCCACTCAAGTTCAAGATCGACTTTTGAAGGTCTAATAGCAGAAGGACATCCTGATTTAGTGAATAATCCACCCGGTAGCTTATCTAAAAGTAAAAATTCTCTTATTAAAGAACGTTTTAAATCAACTTGGTTATTAATTGTAATGCCTACGCCTGATAAGTTGCTTTCTTTGATAATAAATTTTTCTAGATTTTCCAAACATTTATCTTCAAGGACCAGATCGTCGTCAAGAAAACCAATCCAGTCATCATTGGAAGTTAGTTTGGATATGCACACATTTCTCTGTTTAGGTAAAGATGGAGGGCGAACAGTAAAATATTCAATTGGTAGATTTGGAAACTCGTCAACGACGTCCTTAATAGGATGGTCTGACCCATCAGCAACAATAATACGATCAGGTAAGCGAGTTTGAATAGAAATTGAACTCAGAAGAGTTTTCATGTCAACTGGTCGATCTTTAGTGCATATTGCTAAAGTTATAGTAGTCAATAAACCCCCTTAAAGTTTGACAAATCTAACTTTAAATTTCCCGTCAAATGGACGCCAAAATGGTGGGCGTTGAGCAGTAAAATGAGCATACCATTGAGGAATTTCTTCAAAAAGATTAGTAGAATCATTCCATGGATACTCATCGAAAATAATATGCTCTCCGTCAGGTAGAGTTTTATGAATTCTGTTACAGCAATAAAAGAATTTCTCTGAAGATTTTGAATCTCTCATATATTTAAAATAATTATCAACAGTAGCTTTATTCATTTCCTGCATTGATGCAATGTTTATGAACAAATCAATATTAAGATTTGAAATAAGGTTATAATTTTCAGCTTCCAAATAATTGAAAGAGCATAATTTGTCGTTGATGTTATCTTTACTTAAGAGCTTAAAATCTGCATTAGGGTTTATATTCTTTGTAATTTGTGCATCGAAAATTAGTTGTTTTCCTAGATTAACGAAAACAATCTTCACACTCGAATTGAAGGCGCTTAATAAGTTACCGAAATAACCATAGCCATCTCCTATTATACATATTGTCATGCCATCTTTTAGAGCATTGAAAGATACAAGTTGTTCGAGTACAATTGCATGCTTTGCACTATCTAAAAGATGTAGTCTTTTCGATTTGGAAGAAATTTTTTTGGTCAAATTATCAATAGATTTATCTTTAACAAATTTCTTTCTATAGTATTTTGTAAGTAGTAGGTGAATAATATTACGGCAATACATATTAAAACTATTGTGAATATAGTCACCAAATCCGCCCATTCCTCTGATTTCAATGTTATTGTCTTTCAAGACTAGATTTTGAAATCCATGTTTTTGCCAATGGCTAGAAACGACGGATAAATTTGAATTGTCTAAATAATACTTTTCAAATAAAAATTGTATGATTTGCATATGAACCTCTGTTAGGATGATATCCTAATGAATGCCTTTTAAAAAATAAAATATGACTAAATTTTAACGAGTCGCATATAAATATCTTTGCCGTTGTTGCGCCGTGGCTAGGTTTTGAATTGTTAGCTCAAAGGGCAGAGACAAACTTTGTCATGTTTTCATCAGTACATGGTGAAAGGTAATTTATAATATACTTTCTTGCAGAATTATACTCATTATTAAAAATAGCTGGATCCATATTATAAAAATAATCAAGCAAAAGAATAAGAGGTGAGCTTGGCACCCAAGTTTTCTTTAAGCTATGTAACTCGAAAAGTGGATCATAATTAGTCTCAGTGAATTGAATATTTATGACTGGCTTTGAAAGCATTAAAGCCTCTAGGCCAACCGTACTACCCCAGTACATTACAACGAACGAAGAATTTAAATCTTCGAAAAGAGACTTATTAATAGAAATTTTAACATTGGAATATTTCTCAAAATTAATTGTTACAGATTTTTTTAGCTGATTAAAAGGAAGCGCTGGATGACAACGAATTATGATATTCCAATCGACAAGTTGATCTAGTTGCTTCCCAAAATGATTTAAGAAAGATGAAGCCTGCAATACGCCTTCTAGTGCAATTAGCAAATTTTTAGATTTGTTTACGACAGGTGTTAGTTGATAAAGATCTTTATATCTAAGAGCACAAGTCGGAATATTTTGATTGTTAAATGCTGAATATTTCTTGAGGATATTTGCAGTAATTGGACCAGTTGTTAAAATTTTATCTGGTTTTGGGGAAAGACTTAATTCTTCGTCACCAAAAAACATATTTGAAGAGGCTAGTGGTATAACATTATGTTGATATCCAATTTTTTTTATATGCTTAGCCGATTTATTTATTCCTGCAAGTAGCATTTTTTCCCATGGGTTATTTTCGAAAGTGTATAATAAGGTTCTAGCGTGGGGCCATTTTCCAAGTCTTAACCCCGCAGTATAATATAACATAGCAAAAAAAGTAGTAGGATTAATGTGATCAAGAAGATGAATATGGAATATTCTTCTATCGAGGTCATCATCAAATGTTTCTTTGTAAATACGGAAAAAATTAGCGATAAGATGATAAAGTATCCATAGGATATCAGTAGGATTAATAATTTTGAAAATAGAAACAATATTCTGATTTGATTTACTTAATGCTAACTTATGACAATTAACAGGCTCTAGCAAATAGACAACCTCAAAATTCTCAGGAAGATACTTAGGAAGATCTCCAAAAAAAGAATCAACATAATTATCCAAGCTTTGAGTTGGATACAAGAAGCTTTTTATGATTAGAATATCTTTTGATACTTTAGAAGGATTACAATTTGATTTTACGAACCTTGCATAACTACATTTTACGATAGTTGAAATGATTAACCGAACTAATTTATATAAATAAATCGGAATAAGTTTTATAAATTGAACTTTTTTTTCATCAAAGACATCATTAAAAGGTTGATAGAAGCGATTCTTTGATGCAATCGGACTTGCCCACCAAACTAATGAATTAAGTCTTATACTCAATCTTGAAATTGTATTTATCCTATACTGAAGCTGTTCATCCATGATTATATGTTATATAAACGCACAGTTGAAGTCTATATTAGATTGTGAAAGAGAGCATGTTATTTTTGATATGTTTTAGTTGGTAAGTAAGATTATTATTACTCTAAGATAGCATTTTAAAAAAAGTGTTGTGTAGATCGGTGATGTTACTTATGAACAATAGTTTTTTGGAAGAATAATAAGTTTGATTTTCTAACAGATTATTGGGATCATAGAAAATTGCAGGAACACCTGATTTCTCAGAGATGTAAGCTGTAGATGTAAATGGAATAGATATAGTTAGATCAGACTGGATTACAACCTGATGAAGATTTGCATTATCGGGAAGAATTGTTATCTTTTGATCACTTATAAGATTTGAAATAAATTGTATATATTTTTTATCATGAATACTTGTGTATTCTCTTTTGTGCTTTAAGAAAATCCTTACATTCTTTTCTGGGTGTGTAATACTGAATGACTTTTGAATTTGTAGTACATCTTCTACAAACTTAGTCATGGTGTTTTCATTATAATACAAATATGGAATATTGTTGTCAAAGCACCATCGGTTATTTATCGGAGTTACATCAAATAGTGTGACACAAATATCATTATCTTTTTTTTGAAAATCAAAAATAGTTGAAGACTTGAAGTAAAAACAACCGATGACCTTGGAGTTAAATGGCTTGAAAAATCTTTCTTTAAAAAAAACATCTTGTTCACTGAACCATGAATAGGAGTTGTCGATATTTAAGAAACTATAACCAGGATGCGCCTCACTTTTTTTAACTCCATCAATTATGTGCCAATACAGAGGGGGAATGTTTACTGAATACCACAGCATAGAAAGAGAAAAATTCTTGTTTATCAATGAATTAGTCCAAAGAGATTGTTCTAGAAATAAAGAGTTTGTAATAATAACCTCATTTATAAATTCCTTCTTGTTTAAGAAAGAAGCCAATTGTACCCAAGGCAAATCCCTGTGAAGAAGTGAGATTGAAGGATTCAAAATAATTTTTGCAATAGAGTAAAGTGAATATGATAAGTGTCTCAATAATAGTATTAAAAGCATGAAAAAATCTAAATGTAGTTCACAGGCCTTAAGGAGTGGAAATCTGTCGAAAACAAGGTATTGAGAGTGACGGTTTATTCCAGATTGAATTATGTTGTAATCAGACTTGTGAATAACGTCTTTATTAATGAATTCAATAAGTGAAATATCCTCTACTTCTGTTGGAATACCTAGAAGAATTGTTGATTTCCTATTTTTCTTTTTTGCTAAATTAAATTTGATTACCAATTTCATCAATTCAATAGCTATAAAAAGGTTTCTTGCTGATAGGGTAAATAGTGACTTGCATAGGTAAGAAAGGCTACATTTGAACTTGTGATGTTTGATCATCCCATAAGAACCGAGGTGGATAGTTTCTTGGTTTAAGGTTGGGGGGGTATTAATATCAAACTTATAACTATTTTCAAAATTTGATAAAAGGGACTGTTTCAGCCTGTTTTCAATATATGGTTTTGTACTGTCAAGAAGGGCAATTCGAATTGGAGAAGAGAAAGAAACTTTTTTTGCAAAAAAATCATTTACGCACTTAAATCGTTTTGCAGTAAATTGGAAGTAATCTAGCTCGCTAGGATTCACTATAATTGGTCCAGTTCGTTAATATTAAATTCATGTCTTAAAGAGTCTTTTAAAGTGTTTGGTGTAAAATTATTGTCATTATATCTAACTACCATATGACCACCATAGCTGCAATTTCTCTTTGAAATAGTAAAGTCAATATTTTTAATGAGTGGATAAAGTGAATGATTCGAGCTTATTGGTAATATCAACGAATTATCATGTAAATGTATTAGGCTCTTGATTTGAGTATGGCTTATTCCACTATCGCTAATAGAAAATTCAATTGGAGAATTGTTTTGATAAATAATGTATCCTAATAAAATTTTGTTGGAAGTGATCCATTTTAAATGAAATGGTGAATTGCTTTCAAGTACCTTTTGAATGTCTACCCAGTTTTTGTGACTCCGAATAACGTAGCCATTACATTTGCAGTATGATTTTTCATACATCTTGATTGAATTAAAAAAATCATAAGAATGATAATCTTTTAGTTCTATTGTGTTGGCAACTATAGAGTCTTGAATAGAATTTTTCAAAATTAATCTGTCATAAGTTGAAATGCTTGTAAAACCAAACTTCAAATAATAATAGTCAACAGACCTTCTTGCTATGACGAGGCCTAAATCAAACTTTGAGGCACAGTGTTTTAACGTGAAGTTTATAAGTGAACTTGAGAGCTTTTTTCCTTGGTGCTCTGGAGAAATACATATTGATGTAAGATTAGAAACATTATATTTCTCATTATCATATAAAATTTGTATTGGAGCGATTCTAATGCAACCTATTACAGTATGATTATGCTTAATGACGATTACCTCATCTGGTTCGGACTTCTTAAACCAGGAAATATATTTCGACTCATTAGAGTTACCATTTTGGAAAACCTGAAGGGCAAGATTGTAGGCTTCACACCTTTCTGTCTCGTTAGCGATATGTATTTTATAGTTTTCATTCATATTATTATGCTATCATTAAAATTCAATGAGATAAAACAGCTAATTCGTGATTCAAAATGTTTGATAAGCTTTTTATTTAGTAATATTATAAATTAAAAAGGGCATAAGATGAAAGATTTTGATGAAAAAACTTATCTGCAAAACTTGAAAGAATTAGACGTTTATGGTTTTACTGTTGTTTCTGGCTTGTTGTCTAGTGAAGAAATAAAAGAATATAAAAGCTTAGTTGAAGAAGAATATAATAAGGTTGCGGGAGTCGATTACCCCGACACTCCGAAGCGAGATAGTAAAGATAAGATCTTATATAATTTGCAAGCAAAGAATAAAAAGTTTATTGATATATTATGGGGAGATTGGACCAAAAGGTTTTATCGAGATAAATTAAACGATCCTTTTTATAGACTTAGACCAGCGAGTGAAATAAATTCGAACCTAATGTATTTCAACGCAAGATCATCTGGCCAGAAGTTAGATCTTCATATAGATAGTCATTTCCCATATATAGGAGATCAATCCATAGTCATGCAATATGTTTTTTTCTTAGATGATTCAACTGTGGCCAATGGATGTACCATTGTTGTTCCTGGGTCACATCAGTCAGGTAAGTTTACTGATAGAGATTTAGAGAAGGTTGAGAATCTAGAAGCAAAGGCCGGTGATTTGGTTATTTGGGATAGTCGTCTTTGGCATGGAACAAGAGAAAATAAGTCAGGTGCTTCAAGATGGGCCTTAGTTGCTACTGTTGGAATGTGGTGGGTTAAACCAATGATGGATATACCAAGAACGATAACACAAGAAACTTACAATGTGCTCAGTAATGAACAAAAAGCATTTCTAGGCTTTTGTTCATTACCACCTTCTAATGAATTTGAACGGATCAATACAAAACAAAATTATGAGTTTCTCAAAGAAAATGTTAAAGACTATTTTGTTTGATTTGGATAAATTGAAGGTAAGGTAAATAGCTCATGATTGACTTAAGTCAATCATGGACTAGAGAACAATAAGCTGAAACAACTCTTCCGATTCCAGAGTTGGCGCATCCCCTACGGAAGGAGATTAGCTTTTGAATAGAATCTTTTGCGAGCATGTTTTCAAAATGTACACGACTGTAGTGAGCACTTCTCCCAGTTTCGGGTAATTTCTGGTAGTTGCTATGATCATTAAATAAAAAAAGCTCGATTGGGAATTCAGCGAGTGTATCTATGATTCTAAAATCATTGTGAATTAAAAATTTCACAAGTCCTTCAGTATTAAAGTAGTTTAAATGGTCAGGCGTGCAAACCCAATAATCTCTTTCGATATAATTATTCTCTTTTAGATAGGTCTGAATTAATGAAAAGTCGTTAGGAACAGAAATTTTAAACACGCATTTTTTAGATGCCAAAAGTTTTATTTTTTTGATGAGAGCATTGGGGTCAATTACATGCTCAAGCACATGATTAAGTGTTATGAAATCAAATTTATCTCCTCTTTTAATGAGGTTGTCGATCGTCTCAAATACATCACCCTGAATGACTTTATCTGTGAGTGACGGGAAATGCTTAGTTATCCCATCCTTTGAGAAATCTGCCCCTAGGACACTCCAGCCAAGCTTACTAAAATGATCTAGATAGAAGCCTTCTCCACAACCAATATCGATAAAACTTCCTTTGGCGCCATTCAAAATATATTCAGCCTCCATACAGCCTAGATATTTATTGTAAATTTCGTCAGTTGTGTACTCTCTTCCGTTCTGTAGTTTTTTACCTGTGTAGTTGTCATTATAATATTCTTTTAGTTCATTAGAGTTTGGCTTAGGTGAAATTTCGAAGAAACCTTGCTCGTTCCATATCATATTCATAGAATTCCTCTTTTTAAAATTAAGTCTTAAGCAGTTTAAATTGTCTACTGAGGAATTCAAAATCATCCTCAGTGTCTACGTCTATTCCGATATCCTGGGGTAGAACAACGTGTTGGATTGGGTTTATGTCAATCAGTTTATTTACTTTCAATGTGGATAATAAATTGAAGATATAGAAACAACCACAATCACAAAAGCAGGGTGATAAATTTTTTGTGGGCTTTAGATACTCATTAGGAAAGAGTGGTGCTAGACCATCCGACCCATGTGTAAGCGCCAAAAAAGGAGACATGTTATACTCAGTTGTAGATAGAACAAGCGATTTTGTGTTTTGATTAAATTTAGTTACAGCTTCTACATAATGTTCTGGTTTTACCAGGGCTGAAGTAGCGAGGGAGAAAAGAACATTGTTGGTTTTATAAAACTCAGAAAACCTCGGTATGTCGTATCTAATTAGATCCATAAATGTAGCATTATCGTTGCTAAGAGAATGTGGTCGTAAGTCAAGACAATTTACTTTGTCATATTGCTCGACGATCGACTGGATTTCAAGTGAATCGGTCGAAACAGCTATGCCTTCTAAGCATTTTACTTGTTGTAATGACTCAATTACGTGACATATTATAGGTTTATCATCAACAATTCTAATGTTCTTTTTGGGGACGCGTTTAGAGCCTATTCTAGCTGGGATATATGCAAACATTATTTTTTATCCAATGGCTTCCCTAGTTCATCGAGATTTGAAAGATGTGCTGCAGCCAATAGGTTTGTCTCGTGTAGATAAGCTTTGTCGCAAACAATTTTCTTCGTGTCCCATTTTAGAGTATCAAGACAGAAAAACCAGATATCCTCTTGCATCTCTATTCTCTCCAATCTGGTAAGCATAGTCTCAGAAATTAGGTCATTCTCAATAATGACAACTCCACCATCATCGCATACCGCAATTGCGCCTTCATACTTTCTTAATATTTCTATTCTTAAATTATCTGGGAACGCATCAGCTTCAACGTTAAAACATCCAATTGGAGATACACCATTTGACCAAACATTGAAGCCCTCTCTTTTTATTGCACCTATGTCACGAATCATGCCGTCGACAACTAAACATTTAGCACCTTTGTATAATAGTATGAATTTAGATACTAAATCGCCAAGAATTGCCCGTTCTTCACAATTGTGTGTGAAAACGATTACAACATCATCTTCTTTAATATCTCTAATCTGCTCATGTAATGCATAGTTTGAATTGTTTGCAGTAAATACACATTTTATAGAACCCGCTATGTGAGTATTTTGTTTTACAGGCAGAACACCTTTTAGGGCGCCTGTTTTGCCAAGAGCATCAGCAACCTCTGTTGTTGAAACTCTGTTCTTTTCAATAAAATCTATTATTCTTTCTTTTATTTCCATAATTACCTCTCAATTGCAGACTTCCTTAAAATAGTCGTGAATTCATATAGTCTATAGTCTGAATACAATGAAACATGTTTTGAGATCTTTAACAGCTCAGTTAAAACAGCTTCTGGATTAAAATGATAGTTTTTATTTAGTGTGTAATCTACTCTATCTGTAAGAAAATTCAAGGAGACAATATCGTTAGAATTTTCGAATAATCTTTTACATACATCAATGGCGTATTGAAAATTATTTGCAATTTTATAGGTAAAAACACCTGATGCAACAGAAATATCAATATTTAAATTTGATAAATCTAGGTCTAGAATTTGACCGTGTATAAATTTATAATTTGGCTTGCTATGTTTTTGTTCTGCTAGTTTTAGTAACGATTCAGAGATGTCGATACCGATGTAGTTGAAGTTACTTCCTACCTTGTCTTCAAGATAATATATCAAGTCACCAAGCCCACATCCAAAATCTAGAATCGTTTTTCCTGATGGGTCTATATCACGAAATAACATTTCAAACCTTAAAAACTGGCTTTCCTTGTCACGCCAACCTACAGATTTAATATCATCGCCAAGTTCTAAGCATCTTTGATTATAAAAATCAGAAATAGCTTGAAAGTCATTTTGTGAGTTATTTACCACTCCATCATCCTTGTGAAATTTCTATAAAATAACTTCTCAAGATCATCAGAAGAAATTCCACTTTCTTTTAAGTAAGCATATGAAGCATTATATGTGTCTGTAATACTTCTGTCTGGATAATCGGATCCATAAAAAATTCTATCGAATCTCATACTTTTCATTGCATATATCATGTCTTTCGGAACTGAGCTGCCTTGATAATATAGTAATGAATAAGAGAAATCAAAGTACACATTTGGTAAACGTTTGGCCAGCATCATCATGTCGATAACATGATGTCCGCCCATGTGTGCCCATATAATTTTTGAATCAGGGCACTTTTTAGCACAACTAGCAAATTTGAAGGGTGAAAAACCATCCATTAATGCTGTTCCATCAGGAAAAGCATCGATAAGAGTTGGTAGATTTAACTCACCGGCATATTGAATAAGCGCAACGACATTTGGGTCATCTACAGAAAACTGCTGAATCCTAGGATGAAGCTTTAAACCACAAAAACCGAGGTTTTTAGCTCGTAGTAAATCAGTTTCAGCATCTATAGAATTAGGATCAATGTTGGCAAATGCTTCAATTCTTTCATACTTATTAATTTGGTCTGCTACTTCCTCGAGGGACCAGCCCTGAATAATTAGATGAAGTACTATCGCCTTTGAAATGGATGCCTCTTGTAATTCGCCATTAAGCCCTTTGAAGGCAGCTTCAAGCGTACGATATTTAACTTTGTCTAAATGTAGGTGACTGTCAATAATCTTCATTCTACTTCATATATAATCTGTTTCTCGGCAAGATCAGCTTTCTTTAATGCTTCATCTAAAGAGGATGCCCAGGTGATTATACACCCAATACGATCGCCGTCACAAGCAGCTTCTGGAAAATCTTGGCCAACGACAGCAAATGCTTGACCATAGGTGTTGTTAAAACCATTCACTTTGTCATAACCTTCAAGTTTTTTAATTCTACCTTTTTTACTTGGAGTAAACCTTAGAACTCCAAAGCTGTGTCTTTGCTGCACTTTGTTGTTGGCTTGACCGGTCAAAATATTGATTAACTCATTGGTTACATTTCTAGATGTAACTAGTGGAATAAATTTTTCAAATAGTAAGAAGCCTCCACCCCTGCCTGCAACTTCAATTATTCCAACAGTGCCATCCTCTTTTAAAATGACTTCAGCATGACCGATACCAAATGTGTAGCCAAGTGCTTTGAATGCATCAAAAACAGGGGTGCTTATATTACAAACTTCTTGATCACTAAGCTCTGGTGTAAATAGCTCAAATGCAACTGTGCCATTAGTGTGAGGTAGTTTCTTCTTCTTAGTTATTGTCAATAAATCAGTTCTCTCTGGAGTACAGAAAACTTCAACAGTATATTCAGTACCCTTCATATACTCTTCAATTATTATTTCTTTTGTGCGAGAGAAGTTGAGTGCAGAACTAATTAGTGTTGAATTTTCTTGTGAATCGGTACCGAGTAAAGCAACGCCCCTACTACCAGCACTATCTGTTGGTTTAACAATTAATTGAACATTTGCATTGGAGCAGAAATTTAATGCATCATCTTTACTTTTAAAAATTGAAAATTTCGGGATGGGTACATTTGATTTTGCCCAGATGTTTCTTTGTATTCCCTTATTTATGAGTGCTGATGTGAGAGGAATGTTTGGGCCCGGTAGTGAAAAGTGTTCTCTTATTTGTGCGGCCAACATCATACCGGCTTCTGAACAATAACTAATCGCACCAACATAATTTAACTTAAGGTCATCTAGTGTTTTGAGTATCAAACTAGTATCAGATATATTTAAATTTATACTTTTATCTGCGATTGTAAATCCTGGACAATCTTTTTGACCATCAATTGCAATTACCTTAAAACCCATCTGTTGAGCAGCCTTAATACCAGCAATTTGCCATGTTCCTGCTGTTGCTGCAATTAGCCAGCGTTCATTGTGCATTCAAAACCTCGACTATATATTTTGTTATATTTTCTAAACCTTTACCATCAACTAAGGGTTTGAAATTCTTCTTGAATTCGGCAGGATTAAAAGAATTTAAATTATCTAAATATGAGTATCCTACTCCAATTATTGAACCATTAGTACGCACGTGCGCTGAAATTCTTTCTTCAGCTTCTGTTTGGGGTATAATAACTACAGGTTTATGTAAATATAGTAATTCAAACAAAGTTCCACCTCCGTTTGTAATAGCAATATCACATTGGTGCATCAATGATGGCAAGTTTTTAGGATTTTGTACTATCTTAAGGTTACTGTTTTCAAATGATTCTAATTTAGCGAGTGGCCCATAAACTAAAGTAACATAAAAACCTTTTTCTAAGAGAATCTTCGCAATAGGCAACGAATCTTTTTTTAGGTCACTACCACCAAGAGAAATCAAGACTTGATTTTCAAAAATATTTTTGCCTTCTTTGGGTAGTTGTAAAATTTCGTCTCTAATAATTGCAAAATTGAAATTTTGAATTCGGTTATTATGAGAATGTTGATTGTGTTCGTAAATTGATAAAGTTAGATCGGTAGATGAATTATAATTTGTATCTAAACCAATAGTTCGAATATTTCTCGCTTTTAAGATATTCACTTCTTCAGACATATCATATGGATTATCAAAAATAACTAAATCGCACTGGATTGAGCCGAAATTAAGATTTACGTGATTTAAATCAATAAACTCAGAGTGAAAATTTTTATTCAAATAGTTATGTAGAGAAAGAGATCTTCTATAGTGACCAAAGCCAATCTTATCATTTGAACAAGTTAATATCAAAATCCTTTTCATTCTATGTCTATGTCTATGTCTTCAAGTTTTAATCTTTCACCAAATTCTAGATCACGTTTAACTGGTTTATTGAGTACAGAGTCAAAATATTTTGGTGCTAAGCCCAGCCCCGGTCTAACTGATTTAATATTGTTTGGAGTTAGTAGCTCACCCTTTTTTATATTTTTTGAAACATATAAAGATCTTTTCCCCCTTAAGTTATTCTTTGAAGATTTCGTGAGATCAAAATTAGCAACGCCAATTGCTGACTCAACTTTTCTTATCGAGGAAACCATTTGTTTGAACTCAACAAAATCAAGAGAAAAGAAGGAGTCAACTCCTGTGTTAGATTTATCAACTGTAAAATGTTTTTCAATAATTTTGGCTCCAAGAGCTACTGAAGCAATAGGTACTTCAATACCGAGTGTATGATCTGATAAACCAGCTATGCAATTATATCTTTTTCTTATTTCGGGTATTGTTGCAAGATTAATTTCATCAAGTGGCGCAGGATAAGCGGTTGTGCATTTTAAAAAAGCATATTGATAACAACCATTATCCTCAAGCGTTTTAATTGCAAGTTCAATATCTTCAACGGTCGCCAAACCTGTTGAAAGGATTATTGGTTTATTTGTAAGTGCGACTTTCTTGATTAACTGAAGATCATTTATTTCAGGAGATGCGATTTTGTATGCAGGAGTATTTAAGCTTTCAAGCAAGTCAACCGCTGTTTCATCAAATGGGCTAGAAAAGATATCTATTCCAACTTCATGCGCTACTTTGAATAATTTTTTATGCCATTCCCAAGGGGTGTGGGCTTCTTCATAAAGAGAATAAAGATTCTTGGAGCCTGCCCAAGGAGAATCTTTTGGCAACAAAAAATCTTCTTTGTTAGAATCTAAAGTGATGGTAGATGCTTTATAGGTTTGAAGTTTGACAGCGTCTGCACCAGCCTCCTTGGCTTTCTTTATGATTTCGATAGCATAATTAATATCACCATTATGATTACCAGACATTTCTGCAATTATATACGCTGGTGACAAATCAGAGATTTCAGTGCCATTAATTTTAAATATCATTTCTACTCACATTAAATAAGGAATATCGTATAAATATATCAAATATTTATAACAAATAAAGCAATAAGACTAAATTTGTGCGCTGCTAAGGCTTGTCCATGGAGCATTCCTGATAATATTTGATGGTATCTCATGGTGTACAGGGAGAAGGTGAAGTTGTTCTAATTTTGGAAGAGCCCAATCTAGACTAGAATTGAAGAATCTCTTCTCAATCTCTATGTTATATTGTTTAAAGTATTGAATAATATCTTGAGTTGCTCTAAAGGGAATTGCTGAAGGGAATGAAATATCATTCTGTTTAATAGGAATAATATCTTTAAGTGTTTCAATGTTATTTTTTCGTAATTCACTAAAGCTATGAAAACTATTGAGTTTTTCTGAAATATTATTAAGTGCGAATTCATGTAATCTTGATGGCACAGATTCAATACCATGCCAAAGTTGCAAGAAAGGATGTTTTCTATAATAGCTTAAAGATTTAGTGATATATTTTAAAAAAGAGTAGTCAAAGTTATAGTCTCGAATATTCTTAAGTTCATTAGCTATCTCGATGGATTGACATAAGCATAGACCACCGGAAAATGTACCTAAAACCTTGGGTAGTGATATTAACGAAATAGCTGAATGTTTAAATATATTTTCTGAATTGAAAATGAAAGAATCAGCACGATCATCTACAATAATTTCAGAAGGCAAATTGGCAAATACAAAACCTAGTTGATGATAATTAAATGAGAGATTCGCTTTATAATTTAAGGTTGGAGTAGATTTTCTTGAAATAGCTTCTAATACACAATGAGAAGAATATGGAGCGGTAAAGATTTGGTCGTTGCGACCCTTGTTGTATAGTTCTAGAATTGCTGGAATAGATGCTCTCGCACTCGAGAAAAGAACGGGAAATGTGTTCGGATAAATAGTTTGAAATTTTAATTCAATATCAAGACTAGTTTTCGAAGTAAACGCGAAAGTAGGTTTAGAGTTTAGCCAAAAATTTTTCACGAAGTTGCTCACTTGAGTTATATTCAAATTTATTACATATTAAAGCGCAAGTGACTCCAGAGAAACCTCTTTTAAAAAAATTAATAGCACTAACCTTCTTTTCAATTGATGTGTTGGAAATAGATGGAGGACACATCGCCATATCAACTAATGAAAGTCCTCTGTTATAAGCATATTCTACTCCTGACCATAGACCAAGATGCCCCACACCATCTGTATTTGATACAGAGGGATCGGTCGCACTTGATGCATAAAGAGCAATAAGGGAACTCTTAAAGAAAAAATAAGTTCCTAAAACCTCTTCATTTTTTGAGATAATTATTAAATAAGCATCGTCAGATCTGATCATTTCATACATAAGATCGAAAGTTTTTTGGGGACGGGTTTCTCTTCCAGCAGCTTTGTTATGTAAAAACTTATACTTTTGACACTCGTCGTAAGAATAGGTTTTGTAATCGATAATACTTACAGAAAAACTCTTTTTCGTTTTATTAATAAGTGGCTTGTAGCTTTTTCTTAGATTGAACCATAGATGTTCGAGCCCGCTTCTGAGATCAATAACATTAGCCTCTATGATATAGTTGGAAGAACTGGCAGCTTGGAAAAAAGGGAAAAAATATTTATCAATTAAGTATGAAGAAGGATCATGCGCAAAATATATATTTCTAATATCAAATTTTTCAATGATCTGTGAAATTTGCTCTGAAATGAATTGTGATGTTTTACTCAATTGTTTCGTGGATTGATGAGTAAAAAATGGCGCTTTAATATATTCATTCTGCCCAAATGATATTTGATTATATCCAGTGCGACTGTTTTTGAAAATGTAAAGTGGCACAATTGCAAGATACTCAGTATCTTTTTTTACTATAAAACTTGCATTATGAATCATTCCAGAAGATGAGAAATACTCTTCATAATAACTTAAAGCGGAAGCTGTATATATTGGCAGAGGCGTAACAAGGGATTTGTGCGCCCTTGACCATTCTTCTTTGAAGCTAATATCTGTTACTTTAATTGTTATCATTAGTTAAATTTTCTAAATACCGGTTTTACAATATCACCACTTATGTGCTTCTGAAGATCTCCATTTTCAAATCCGGACTTTATCTTGATTAAACATTCTCCAATAACGTCTATCGCAAAATTAATATCAGACTCAGTGTGTGCAAAAGAGGGAACAACATATGGAAACATTAAGCCTCTTTTCAAGGACTCTTGTAGAAAGTATGTTCTTGCTTCCCAAGAAAAATTTCCTTTGTTGTCGACAAATCCGAACGAAGGTTTACATCCATATCCACCTATTTGTATGTAATCAATAGTGTTATCAGATAAAGCTCTTTGCCTAATACCTTTTTGTAGGCTCTCCCCAACTTTCCAAAAGTGGTCAATTATATTGTGCTTCATGATTTCTGTTATTGTAGCTTTTGCTGCTGCAAGAGAATGAGTTTCACCACCATGAGTAGTTGATAATAAGAAAACACGTTCTTGATCGTGATCAATCCCTCCAAGCTTCATTATATCTCTTTGACCAACTAAAGCACTGACAGAAAAGCCATTTGCCATTGCTTTTCCAAGGGCTGTCAAGTGAGGCTTTATGCCTAAAAACTCTTGAGCCCCACCAAGTCTAAATCTAAAGCCTGAAACAACTTCATCAAAAATTAAAACTGAACCATTTTTTTCGCATAAATCTTTTAATTGTTGTAGAAAGTTATTGCTTGGTTCTATGAAAGAAAGAGGCTCTAGTAAGAAGCAGGATATTTGATTTGGATATTCATCAAACAATTTTTTTACACTGTCTATATTGTTATATTCAAATTGTAAGGTTAGATCTCTAACACATTTTGGAACTCCTCTGCTTATTATTGTTGAGCCAATGAACCAATCGTGAACGGCATTAAATGGATCGTTCTTGCATCTTGCGACATAGTCTCTTCCTGTGTAGGCCCGGGAAAGTTTTACTGCTGCAGTTGTTGCATCAGAGCCATTTTTGGCAAACTTTACCATCTCGGCTGATGGAATAATTTGAGTTAGTAATTCTGCGAGATCTCCCTCAATAACTGAGGGTCTAGTGAAGTTTACGCCTTTATAAATTTCGGCTTCAACAGCTTTTAAAATAGGTCCATATGCATGACCAAGTGTTACGGTTCCTAAAGACATAGCAAAATCTGTAAATTCATTACCTGCCATGTCATATAATTTGCATCCCTTTCCGTGTGAAACAATAAATGGTTGATCCGATGGGAATTGATCTGAGCCTTTCGAGTATGTATGTGATCCGCCAGGAATTAAACTTTTGGCTCTGTCTGAAAAAGGTTTGTTTGCTTCAAAATTATATATTTTTGTGTTCAAATGAACTCCAGTTTTTTTGTGATAATAAAGTAATATGATTTTAGCAGTGTGATAATTGGAAGTAAAAGAGAAATGATCTCGTAAGCAGTGTGCCAAGCGCAAGGTGCTCAATCTGGCCGAAAATTTTAGATTAAGCCATTTTTTTTCCACGTAAGTGGATCAATAACATCTTTTATGTTTGAACTAAATTGTGAAAAATCAAGTTTTTCGCAAGGGCTTATTTCGTTATTAATAATAAAATCTTGTAATTGATCTTGAGAACAAACACCAAATACTATGGAATCGATAAAGTCAAGGTTGTTGTTGAAGTTACAAACTGCTTGTATTCTATTAATTTTGTTATCTTTTAAAAAGCGACTATATCTTTCAAATAAATCAATATAAGGTTTGAAGTAAAGGTCTAGCTTATCGACAGGTTGAAGTAATAGACCTTGAAGATATATAGATCTTATATGTATTTCGATACCTTTTCTTTTAGCTTCTGTTAATAAATTTTTGGCAAGAAATCTTTGGTCGAAAATATTTAGTGGAATTTGCACTATGTCAAGCTTGGTATCGTTATCTAGAATGAATTCCAATTCTTCGGGATTATAAAGTGACACGCCAATCTTCTTTAAGAACCCCTCTGATTTGATAGCGTTTAAATTTTCAACAAGATTCCTATTATGCTTAAGATCATCAAATTTATGAATTAAATATGCATATAGACTTTGGGAGTTTAAATTTAGCAAAGACTTTTCAATGCTGTCTCTGAGGCCTTTTTCATTCGAGGTATTCACTCCCTTTGTTATAACATTGAAATCACTAATATGATTATAGCTACCAAGTATTTTTTCCGCTTCACCGTAAGCTGAAGCGGTATCGAGTGTATTAACACCATTGGCTCTGGCGTAATCTAAAATTTTGAATACTTCTTCGATGTTAACTTGACCGTCTTTGTTAGTAAGCCCATAGTTTAAACCAAATTGTACTGTTCCAAGGACTAAATTTTTCATCTAAGAGAGTACCTTTACAATCTGCGATATTATAAGATCTACTTCTTCATCGGTTATCGAAGGGAAAAGAGGTAATGTAATTGCTTGATTGTAGTAAATAAGGGAGTTGGAATAGTCCTTTAGAGGTATTTTAAATGTTTCGGCATAATATGGTTGTAATGGAATTGGAATATAGTGTACATGGGGAGATACACCTGCTGAAGATAATTCTTTAAAAACTTGAGCACGTGATTTTCCAAGTTTTTCATAATTAATCATTGCAACATAAAGATGATTCCCGCTTATATCTCTTGTTTTGTTTTGAACAAGTTTAAAATGTTTAAGAGATGAAAATGCTTTATCATAACGTTTGGCAACCTCAATTCTTCGCGATAGAAATCCTTCTAGCTTATTCATTTGAGAAATACCAAGTGAGCATTGAATATCTGTTATTCTGTAATTATACCCAATTTGTTGCATTTCATAGTACCAGCTATTTTGAGATCCATCAGTATAAGCTAGCTCATCATTTTTGAAAGGGTCATTCCCTTTAATTATTCCATGGCTTCTTAGTCTTAGTAATTGCTTATAAACTTCAGTACTGTTTGTAGTAATTATAGAGCCTTCACCAGTTGCAATATTCTTGACGGGATGAAAAGAAAAACCGCACATAAGTGAGTTTGAACACGATCCAATTTTTCCACCTTCTAAATAGTTACCACCGAGAGCATGAGCAGCATCTTCAATAATAACGGCACCATATTTATCGGCAACCTTTTTGAGTTCTTGCATATCGCAAGGGTGACCAGCAAAATGTACGGGGATAATTGCTTTAACATTACCAAGCTCTTTACATTTTCTTTCAACTTCGATTGGGTCGAGATTGAGTGTCTCAATATTTATATCTGCAAAAGCAGGTATCGCGCCAGAGTAAACAGCGCAGTTAGAGCTTGCAACAAATGACAGTGGAGAAGTGATCACGCTGTCTCCTGGTAATACACCAGCAGCAAGACAAGCAATATGAAGGCCACAGGTCCAATTAGAAACAGCGACTGCATATTTTGCTCCAACAAATTTTGCAATTACATCCTCAAACTCTTGAACCTTGGGTCCTTGTGTTAAAAAATTTCCATTCAAAGTTTTTATTACAGAGTTTATATCTGACTCATCTATGAATTGTTTTCCATAGTGGATTTGTTTTTCTTCCTTAATTGATACAGAAGATAAAAATTTAGTATGTACACCCACAAACTCAGCTTGTTTCATTAGTTCAAGTGATTCCTCAATTGTAAGAAACTTTGTGTTTAATAGAGATATAGCTTTTTCGTTAGAGAGAGACATATTGAGAGGTCTATTTACGAGATTTCCAATATCCTTAATTGAACCTTTGTTTATTAAGGAAACATTAAGGTCAAATGCCTTAGCAACCTTTAAACCAAATTCATATTTTGAAACTTTTTCTGGACCTACAATATTAAAAATACCTTCAGCATTTCTTTCAACTAATAAATTAATCTTTTTTATTAAATCTTCTACATAAATTGGAGTGTAGTAAACATCATCAAATAATGTGATAGTTTTTTTCTTTCTTAAGGAGTTTATTATAACATCGGAGAAAGATTTTCGGTATTTATGTCCCCATCCATAAAAATTAGTTCTTACAATAAGAGGATCGGATGCACTTCTCTTAACTTCAAACTCGGCATCAAGTTTTGTTTTTGCATAATTGTTAATAGGGATATCTATTTGATTCTCGTCTGAAAGCAAAGACGCTTGACTGCAGAAATGATCAGTAGAAATATGTACAAGTTTTGCATTGACTAGCTTAGAGGCCTTCGCAATATAACGAGAAGCTAAAACATTAGATTCGTAAGCTTGGAAGTAGTTCTTTTCACAATATTCGACATTAGTTAAGCCTGCTGTATGAATTATGATATCGGGGGAAAACTTTTCAATCTCACGATAAACTTTCATTTCGTCACTTAGATTTAGGTGTGTACAAGATACACCATCGAGCTCTACTAGTTTTGATTTACAAAATAAAGAAATATCCCAAATATCTTTCATGAAATAAGCTAAGTTTATCCCTAAAAGACCACTGCCACCTGTGATAAGAACTTTTTTCTTCATTTATAATTCCTGTAGTTTAACTAATTTTGCAAATTTTCCATCGAGATTATTAAGTTGGATGAAGTTTCCTTCCTCTAATATTTTACCATTTTCTAAATAGTATATCTTTTCACAAGCTCTAACGGTACTTAGTCTATGCGCAACAATTACTAGAGTTATACTATGCTTTAAATTTTCAAGTGTAACTTGAATTTTAGCTTCCGAATGAGAGTCAAGCGCACTCGTTGGTTCATCCAAAATCAAAATGTTCGGTTTTTTATAAAGAGCTCTAGCGATAGCAAGACGTTGTTTCTGACCACCAGATAAAGTTGACCCTTCTTCCTCTAGAATTGTATTTAAACCGTTAGGTAGGGATATAATTTCATCATATATATTTGCTAAGTGAAGACATTCTATAACTCGATCTTCGTTTGGAGTAGCTTCTCCAAGTGATACATTATCAATTATTGTTCCACTTAAAATAATTGTCTCTTGGGATACAAAACCAATATGTGATCTCCAACTACTTATTGATAAGTTGGACATGTCCAATGAATCGATAAGAATCTTGCCAGATGTCGGGTGATTTAACCCCGTAAGTAATTTTATAATAGTTGATTTTCCAGAACCGGAAGGTCCAACAAAAGCTACCGTTTCTCCCTTATTGATTTGAAGGCAAAGGTTTTTTAAGACCTCTGTGCTGTGATTGTAGGAAAAGGAGATGTTGTCGAAAATAATACTGGATTCAAATTTATGGAGATTAATTCCACTGTAATTCTCTTTTTGCCTTAAGGTTTCATCAATAAAATTCTTCAATAAAACAAAACTTGGAGTGCTTGATATAATTACCTGCTTATTTGTAGTAAACTGGCTTACTAGAGGTAGTAGGTTTCTCAGAGTATATAGAACAATTAATACTTCAGCAAAAGTCAGGTTAAAGTAGTTAATCGAGATAATAATAATTATAGACACAAGAATGACTGAAATAGGCTCATATATTATTGCGCTAAGCTCTCGAGTTAAAATCATCTTGGCGTGAGTGAGTTTGAAGTTGAGAAAACTATGTTTAAAGCGGGAAATATACAGGTGTTCGGCAGCAAAAGATTTGATCGTAACTAAACCATCAAATACCCTTATTAGATGATTATTAATATTATTTCCTAATATTACACGTTCATTTGAAATTAAGAATATTTTTTTGTTAAATATTAAAGATGGTAGTAATGTAAATATGCTTACTGATCCAATCATTAATACAAGAGAAATAGAAAACGAAAGTAAGATTGAAAAGTAAAATACAAATTTTAACAAAATTGCCATAAGCCCAAAGGCATAATATAAGCACTCGCCTATCTTTTGAGTTTCAACATTAATGTAGTTGCTAACTTCCCCAGAATTGTGTTTATTTAGCCATTGTCCACGTGAATATGTTAGAGCTTCAAAAAGCTGAAGACCTAAGTCTGTTTCATAAAGAACTCTTGTTTTTAAAACAAAATATTTAGTTAGGTAATTAAAAGCTGCTTTAAATGTAATTATTACTGCAAACAAAATGAAGTAATTGTTAATAGTCGTATCGATATTTAATCGAGAAAAAAGAGAGTTTATTCTTATTGTAAACGTTGAATACTGTGATGGAGGAGTTGAGTTTAAATACTCAATAATAGGAATTAAGGAAACAACACTTAGGGCATCGACTACAGCAAAAAGTGTTGAAGAAGTAGTTGATGCAATTGCCATTTTTGAGTGTTTTGTAAATACACTCTGGAGCAAATGAAATGTGTCCTTGTAGTTCACGTTATTCTCTACTAGCGTAAAAGTTCGCCTTCCTGCTCTTTGTCTAGGTTAAATTCAAGCAAATTATTTTCTTTTAATAAATTAATTGTGCCTTGAAGATCTAAGACATCATCGTCTGAACTAAATTCTTTTGATAATTCTTTCTCGGTGGATTTTATTATTCCATCATTTAATTCAGGTAGCATTGATTTGATTGCGTAATAATCGCCTTTTCTAACTGTGTGATTGATTTCTTCTTCAGAGATCATGATTTCATGCATTTTCTCGCCTGGTCTGATTCCAGTGATTTTAATTTCGATGCCAGTATTACCTACAATAGCTTTTGCAATATTTTCAACCGTTGCGGCAGGGGCTATTGGAACAAAAGTCTCACCCGCTTCGGCATTTTGAATAGCTGCAAAAACAGTATCAACAGCTTTGTTTAAATTAAGAAGGAAGCGAGTCATGTTTGGTACTGTGACTGTTATAGGCCCACCAGCTTTCATTTGCTCGTGAAAAAGTGGAATAACAGAGCCTCTTGAGGCAAGAACATTCCCATACCTTACACAAATAAATCTAGTTTCAGGAATCAAGATATTAGCAGAAGTAAATATTCTTTCTTGAACTGCCTTTGTCATGCCCATTACGTTAACAGGCTTAGCGGCTTTATCTGTACTAATGCCGACGACTGTTTCTACATTAAAGTTATTTTCTCTAATTGCTTGTACAATATTACTTGCACCAATACAGTTTGTTAAAATTGCCTGGTGAGGAAAGTACTCACAAGTGGGAACTTGCTTCATTGCGGCTGCATTTACAACAATATCAGCATCTTTGATAGCGGAGCAGACTGTTTGGTAGTCTCTTACGTCACCAATGCGAAACTCTAGAACTTTTTTAAAGTTTTCATAAACAGCTTCATCCATTCCGACAATTCTGTTTTGATAAGACATTCTCATGTCGTGTTGTTTTGCTTCGTCTCGAGATAAAATTATAACTTTTTTTGGGTTTCCAAGTTCTCCTGATAATACTCTTCGAACAAAAATTTTGCCCATTGAACCTGTACCACCTGTAACTAGAATTCTTTTACCTTCAAAAACCATAAATTTACCCTGTGTCTAAATGAAAACGACATAAGTATCACTTTTTGAGCGTGGATAGGCAATAAGATAAGTTATTTATTCCTTTTTTTGTTTATTTTGTTCTCGATTTATCGTGTTTCTAAATATAGACTGTTAGCAGCAAGTCATACGAGGAATTTTAAATGAATAGCAATGATATAGGTCAGTCAAATATAGGTGAACTAGATCCAACGATTAAAAACCAAGCAATAAATAAAAGTAGAGCTAAGGCTGGTGCGGTTGTATACGATATTGAGCCATCTCCATACTGGAACGCGCTTGATGAGGATTACGGCAAGGGTGGGTCTGCGGAGTTTCCTTTAAGGACTACTGTTGAGAAGCGTATTTTATCCAGCGAAAAAATTCTAAAATTAAGAAGCCCTGAAGTTAGAATCGAGCCAACAAATCTCTGTAATTACACATGTGTAATGTGTCCAAGAGATACGCATGATCGACTTAAGGGTTATATGCCGATGGAGTTTTATAAGAGCATAGTTGATGAGGTCATACTGATGGGTGCAACTCAAATCACTCTTGTAAATTTTGGTGAACCATTTATTGACCCAACATTGGAAGATAAAATTTATTATGCAAGTCAAAAGGGTTTAAGAACTTACATCATTACAAATGCATCCTTATTTCATATGCCTAGTCGTTCTGAATTTGCAAAACAATTTGATTATAAAATGACAAAGATTGAGGCTGCAATCAGAGCAGGACTAACAGAGTGTAGATTAAGTTTCTATGGCGCAAATAAAGCTAAATATGAAGAAATTATGGTTGGTGGAAAGTTTGAGCAGGTCGAGTCTAATATTGCACTACTTAGTAAGCTAAGATCTGAAATTGGGAAAGAGATTTATTCACCAACAAATAAAAATACAGTTAAAAATCCTGAAGTGTCGATGTATTTCCTAGAATTTGCAAAAGAGGGTGAATCATCAGAAATGAAAGAGTTTTTAGAGTACACTAAAAATTTTGCAGATTACGTAGAGGTATGGAGACCTCATAACTTTGGTGATGGTAGAAGCTATAGAGATAGAGAGTCTGAAAAAGCTAAAGTTAAAAAGTCTTGTGGTAGACCAAACTCTGGCCCAATTCAAATAAATTGGAAAGGTATAGTTGTGCCATGTTGTTATGACTACAATGAGGAAATTCCTCTTGGAAATGTTGCTCTACAAACTGTTGAAGAAGTAGTACGTGGTACGGCGTATGAAAAATTAAGAGAGTCACATAATTCTAAAAAATTTGATATGGTTCCATATTGTGATCAATGTGATCAACTTTGTGAAAGAAATGATGCACTCATCGTTTCGACTAATCCAAAACATCAAAATAGATCAAATGAAGACATTATGAAGTCACCAAATACATTGGCTGATTTTAAGATGGAATAATGAATCGAATTTTCGTTGATGAGCCTAACTCATATTCAAAGTTTGTAAGCAAAATTTTGTCACAGTTTTTTACGATTTCGCCCACTTCAAAAGTGGGCGTTTATTTTTCAAGTAGTAGTACAGAAAATTTGAAGGAAGTTAAGATTTTAGTTTTGGAGCACGGAAATTTTGTTTTTAAAGATTTAGAAAAAATTAACAAAATTGAATGGGATTTAGTGATCTCTCCGCGAAATATAGAGTTTAATGCCAAGAAACTTCTTCTCAAAAGTTTTTATGAGGAATTTATCTTAACTAAGTATGAAATTCCATGCCAGTCATATCTTGCAGAGGAGATCGTATATTGTTCGCAGCCGCTAAAAGAAGACAAGCGAAACATTGGCTATGAGCAGATACAACTTGAAAGATTTATTGAGGAAATTCTCAGAAAAAATAATATAAAAAGAAATCTCTTGGTGAGAGTCCATCCGCGAGAAGATAGGGCTAAATATTTTAAGTATGATAAACCTATTGAAGATTTACTACCAGTTTATAGTACATGGATAGGCCATAGTTCAATGATTCTTTATGGTGCTAAGGCATGTGGTCATAATGCAATAATTATCGAGAATGAATTTCAGCTCGATGAGAATTTAGAGAAATTCATAATATCAAGATTGAAGACTAGGGTTAATCAAATGATATCTAGAAAACGATGTCTTGAAGAAATTATACAACAAATCAAGAAATTTAACGTTGAAGATCGTGAATATTAACGAGGCCAATAACCTTCCCGTTACCTTCTGTGACAATAAGTAGAGAGATTTTCATCTGTGTGAATAATCTTTCCATATCAAAAAATGAAGCGTCCTTATCAATAGTTACTGGAGATTTAGACATTATTTCATGTGCAACTATAGTTGTAATCTTTTCGTTGTATTTAGCAAATGATCTTCTAAGGTCTCCATCGGTTATAATCCCTACAAGTTTATCATTATCAGTGACAAGTGCTGTTCCAAATCTACTTTGTGACATTGTTGAAACAAGTTGGGGAAAGCTTGAATCTGTAGAAACAAAAGGTAGCATTTCTGTAGACATGATATGGTGAGCACGTGTTAATAGTTTACGCCCTAGTTGGCCACCAGGATGAAAACGCGCAAAATTTTCGGGCTTAAACTGTCTAGCCTCCATAAGTGCAATAGCTATTGAGTCACCAATAACAAGTGTCGCCGTAGTTGTTGTTGTTGGGGCAAGCTTTAAAGGACAGGCTTCATCTTTGATTGAAATATTTATGCTGTTGGTAGAATGTAATGCCAACGTAGAGTTGGGATTGTTTGTAATTGCTGTAATAATATTTTTATTATCCTTAAAAAAAGGAAGGAGTTTTATTACTTCGTCAGTTTCCCCAGAGTTGCTGATCGCAATTATATGATCATTTGAATCTATAAGTCCAAGATCCCCATGATATGCTTCGCCAGGATGAAGAAAATATGATGGAGTACCTGTGCTTGATAAGGTTGCTGCAATTTTTCTTCCAATGATTCCAGACTTGCCCATTCCTGTTATAATGACTCTACCAGTGCTAGATAATATTTGTTCTATGACATTCGAGAAATTTTTATCGAGGGCATCCATTGTACTTTTAAGCCCCGCAATTTCAGATGTGATGACTCGTTTGGCAATTTCAATATGATTAAACATATAGATCCTAAAAAAAATTGATTTTAAAAATACTAAATAATTTAATAAAAAATAGCAATAATGATTGATTTAATTCGTACTTGTTAACTGGTTGTTGACTTTCAAATATTATGTGAACAGATTTTTGTCTGAAAGACAGAACCTAGCGCCCAAATGGCCATGATCATAAAAAGATTTTCACCATCTCCAAAAGTGTACTGAACCATACCAGAAATAATAAAACTTACCACAAAAGGAAAGGTAATTGCGCTGAAAATGAAAGTCTCATAAAGCCAAAGGCCAAGAAAAAATAATAGTATCAACGCGCCGATATAACCAGTACTTCCAAGGTGCTCAAGAATATTATTATGAGCATGACCTTCAATATTTGGGTACGCAATACCATGTCTCTTTTTAATTTCAATCATACTCGGTTCAAGATTTCTGTAACCATAACCAAAGAATGGTTTCTCATTTGCAGCGGCAAAGGCCGTCTGATAAAAGGCAACTCTTTGATCATTAGATCCTTGGCGATCAAAAAACATCTTGCGCACACTTGGAATAGCGAGACTCCCTGCAAGCGTAATAATTGCTAGTAACCCAACTGTTAAAAATGTTTTCTTATTGGATTTAAAAAAGAAAAAAGGCAATGCCCCAAGATAGCCAAGCCACGCACCTCTTGCCAGTGAAAGATAAAGTCCCGCGAAATTAATTATCCAAGCAATATAGAGGATATTTACGTTAATATAATTTTTAAATTTTTCACGGTAAAGAATGGCTCCAGTTAATAAGATCATAAAAAGACTAATCCCATAACCGTAAGTCATGTACATTCCATACAGGCCACAAGCGCGAGTTTCATGGCAAGCAGCTTTCATCTTTATTGGGTTAAACCCAGTGTAGACAGCAATAAGTCCAGACAACGTAGCGATCGATGTTGCAATCACGAAAGTGTTAAGTAGGACTTTCTTGCTCTTATCTTGCATAAAATCTTTAAAAGTATAGAAGTATGCAGGAATAGCAAGAAGACTTAGAACAAAGTACTTAATTTTAAAAATATTTTTTAAAGGTCTAGCAATTGAATCAGTATTTAGGAGCACCGAAATAATGATAGCGATACACATTGCAAGCAAGGCCCAAAAAGATTTAGGTAATTTAAATGGGCGTTCTTTATAGAATTTTATCGAAAAATAAATCCCTGGAATAAAAATGAGTACGTGACTTGCTGCTGTAACAGAAACAGATGTGAATATACCAGCGGCCAAAATAAATAGAGACGCAAGCGTCAGTCGATATGATAGTTTTTCCATGAGGTTAGTATAATTTCACAGACAACTTATTGTAAATTGGAAACTCCTCTGCTCTCCTACATTTACCCACCATGGCTCAAGACAAACAAACGGAGCACCAGGAGGAGACCATACTCCAAGTAGTTCACTTTCATATTCAATTTCAATTGTATTACTGAGCTGTGCACTATGACCTACGAAGTCATTGATAAATACAAGGGCATCATCAACAAATGTCTGGTCATTTATTGTGAGAAACTGTGAATTACTCTCAAAAATATTTGTATAATCAATCCTACCATCCCTTAACTTGTAATACTTTGAATTAGGAAGAAGAACTTGAGTAGGTAGCGCTTCAATATTAAAGGCCGGATGTGCACCAATCATAAAAGGCAATTCAGTTAGAACATTGTAAGTTGTCACAATCTTTGGGCCTTGAAGTTCATATGTGATTTGTAGCTCTTCATGTAGTTGATAGGTAAGTTTCGTATTACTCTCTAAAATAAGATCAAATTCACTATCTCTCGCATAGCCATGCTTTGTCTCGCAACTACTAGGTTCATAGCCTATTCTTGGGAAAAGTACAGGAGCACTTCTTCCCCACCACTTGTCATCGGCTTGCCACAGATATTCATATCCCGTTTGTAAATTTTCAATACTTCGAAGTTCAGCTCCAATACTGGAAACTTGAACTTTTAAAAACTCATTTTGTAAAAAATTGAACTGCATAAAAAAATCATCGCACAATATTGATGACTTAGAAACTAAGAAAGTGAAAGGAGTTTGCAAAGAGACCTCATGAAATTCGCCATTCTTCTTTGACCCCAATGAAGGGGACCTTAACAAAGGAGAAATCATGGACGAATTCATGAGGTTCTTAAAGTTTCTAGTTCTAATTCTTCAGCTTTTGCTGTTGATCTTAGAACTTAGAAAACTTTAGGGTAATAGAGGTGCTGTTCACCCATCACCTCTTCCTTATGTAACTTTATCAGTTTTAAAAATTTGATGCAATTAATTTAAAAAAGTATCCAGGAGACATTTATGACAATGTTCGTTCGATAATATCTAGTATTCTTGATTTAAAAGTTTCTTTTGAAAACTCTTCTGCGCGTGCAAAGAGTTTGCTTTTATCAAAGTTCTTCCATTCGAAATTTTCTATTGCCTTAATTAGGGCATCAGGAGTCTGTTCAGTGAAAAATTCTGCAACTTCATCATTCAAAGTTTCTAAAACTCCACCAAATTTATAAGCAATAACAGGAGTGCCACTAGCGAGTGACTCAAGAGGAGTAATTCCAAAGTCTTCAACACCTGGAAAAATAAGTGCTTTAGCTTTCCTAAACTGATCAATAACTTCATCACGTGTGAGATTGCCAAAGAAAGTGATTGTCGGGCCGGCCATCTCTTTAAGCATTTTTTCTTGTTGACCACCACCAATGATATGAAGCTTCTTGCCAAGTTTATTAAAACATTCAATCGCGAGATCGACACGTTTGTTTGGAGCGAATGCTGTTACCATGACATAGTAATCTTCTTTTGGAGTCTCAACACTTTGTAGAGGCCTAAAATCTTTGAGGTCTACAAAAGGATGAATAACTGAGGCATTGATATTGTAGTACTGCTTTATCCTTTGTGCGACAAAGAAGCTATTACCAATCATCACATCAACGTTCTTATTACTATCGATATCCCATCGTGTAAGATAGTTCTTGAAAACTTTAATACCCTGACGTTGATAGAAAGGAGCATCTTTTCCAAAGTAAACATCAAACTGATCATAAAGGTAGCGCATCGGCGAATGCACATAACTAATATGTTTCGCCCTAAAAGGTTTCTTAACACCTTTAATTACACAGTGAGAAGAACTCAAAATAAGATCAGCATCTTCAAGAATTTTAATAGACTCAGCCGCCATTGGAAAAAGCGGCAGAAACTTTCTGTAGTGTTTTCCTATGCCTGGTATTGAATTTAGAAATGAACTCGTAATTTTCTTGCTTTCAATAATAGCGCTTGTACTACCCTTGTCATGTATAAGGGTATAAATTGGAGCATCAGGAAACATCTCACAAAATGCTTCGAGAACGCGCTCTCCACCTCTAAAGCCTGTTAGCCAGTCGTGTAATAAAACTACTTTTGTCATAGATAGAACTATAACATTCAATATTTGATTTAGTAAGAAAAATGAGTCTGTAATTTCAGCCTCTTGTCGATCATTTAATTGCGAGGCACTTGCATAGAAACCCCATGAATCCCTGTGACGGTCTTTAGTGCCAATGATGGCACCCTTTGAACAAAAGGAGATTTTCATGGAGGAATTCATGAGGTTCTTAAAGCTTCTGGTTGTAATACTTCAGCTATTGCTGTTGCTATTAGAACTTAGAAAACTTTAGGGTAATAGAGGTGATGTAACCGCATCACCTCTTCCTTATGTAACTTTATCAGTTTTGAAAAATTGATGCAATAAATTTGGAAAAGGCTCCAGGATACCTAGCGATAGTCATGATTAAGAAATATTAGCTCAAAAAGGTTTGTCAGATAAAAGCAAATTTTGTAGAAGCATGAAAAAATGAGGTGAAAATGAAAACAAATTTTAAGAATGGAATTATTGTAATTCTACTAACACTCACATGCCATGCAGGGACATATTGTACAGAAGAAAACTTAGAAATAGCAAAGTCAATGCAAGATGATATTTGGGTTGATTATGAATCACACATTAATAACTTTAATAGACTATGTAATTTTAAGAACCCGAATCATATAGAAATTTGTAAAGTTATAAAAAGAACTAAAGGTGAGTACATAAGTCTAATGGAAGATCTTCCGTTTATAATAGAAGAGTTAGTTTTCGTTGGTGAGCAGTTTGGTAAGATTTTAAGCACGTGTGATCCAGGTTCTGAAATTGGCGACGTGGCCCTTAGTCGACTCGGTGGAACAAATAATGCTCTTAGTGGATTAGACGAGACAGACTCTATTTATAATCAAAATAAGAAAGTCTGTGAGTCAAATATTGAGTATTGGATGAAGAGATGTTGGTAATGAAGTATTGTTTGGCATTTCTTTTTACTTTCGCCTTGTATGGAGCGGAATATTCTACATATACCAGGTGTAGTGATCCAAGAACTGGTGAGCAAGTAAGAGTTGTAAACGATAGTAGACTTGATAATATTGGATACGCCCAAATGGGGCCTCGTGGTTACGCAGTTATAGTGTGGAATCCTACATTTGCAAACGCTCTTCATCCATTATTAGCAAGCTTCTTCGCTCATCATGAATGCGCGCATATTCAGCTATTTCATTCTCTTAGAGTTAATAAGCCTTACTGGACTCAATCGAAAGAACAAGAGGCTGATTGTGATGCTGTGGGAGCGATGATAGATAAAGGAATTTTGTCTGGTTATGATGATTACCAGTTTGAGATACTTAAAAGAGAATTATCAAAGTTGCAGCCACATTCTACTCATACTCATTATGCTGGATACATTCGTGCATACAATCTAACAAATTACTGCCCTTTTAATTAAAGGGCACATGTATCAAATGTCCTCAGTGAGAGGTTGTTGTATTTTCCTAGATCTTTGTGACCAACTATTGATTCAAATTTACCATTTCGAACAAATATATTCGGTGTATTTGTAATAAGATTTGCTTTGATCTTAATTGAAGTATTCTGAGAAATGTTCTTAAATGTTGGAGTTTGATTAAGTATATTCTCTTGAACATTTGTTGGAACAATTACCGTTTCCACGGCTTCTCCATTGAATGGGTTATAATGGTTTTCGATCGCTTCAAACAGAAAAAGATCTTTGCTCGTTTCAACTTCTCCTGCTGTAGCAATTTCACCAAAGGCATTAAGTGTTATTGGAAGCATTAATTTATTATTGATCCAAAAATTTGGTTTCTTAGAAAAGCAATCGACTCTATCAGAGATAGAAATAGCATCCTCTGTGATATCTATGTCTGGCATTAATAACGTGACCTCTTCATAGTCTGATGGTTTCATCATCATTGAGTTAAGGATCTGTGCCTTTTTTAGCGAAATATCCTTGAGATTCTTGTTTATTTTATTAATTGATAAAAGCTCTGTGCTCTTGATTGAGTCAGACTTATTGCAAACTCCATAGCCAGTGAGGCATGATTGGTTTACTCCAATTGAGAGACGTCCTTCCTGAGCGCTAATAAGACCAAGAAATTTGCTGTTAGAGTTTATGATTCCGCTTTTTCCACAATCCTTTAAATTCAATTCTTCAAAAGACTCAGAGGCAGCTTTAAGGCGAAAGATAGATTTGAATGTGAGTTCGCAAAGTATGTTTTCTTGGATGTATTCAGTGCCAGAGTTTGTGATAGTGGCATTATTGACAAAAGTAAGGTTTTTATGAAGCTCCATACTGTCTACAGCAGTTCCAAGCTCTGAATCAAAAGTGACTAGTTTTAGATTTTGACCATTCTCAGAAGTATAAAAGTCAGAAACATCGGTACAGAGTCCATGATTATTCTTTATATCGTAACCACTGGTTATTTTACACGAAGAGATACATTCTGATGGAACAACAGCTGAATTCTTTTGTAGGACGACACCCTCACAAAAGTGGTTACCTGATTTAATAAGTAAAACAGACTCAAGACAGTCATTACCATCGCATTTATAGTTAATTTGTTTTGTTGCAGTTGGTGCAATATTGGAAATTGACTTATTCTGACGAGACTCTTCGTTGTTGCAAGAAGAGAAAATAAGTATTGAAAATAGAATTAGGGAGTATTTTTTCATAAGACTAATATATCAATCTGAGTAAAAAAAAGTACTAAACAAGGTAAATATGTAAGGCTGTACAAGCTTTTGACAACATTTTTAGGCACCGGCAAGTGAGTTGGTTTTTCGTAATTTCAGTAGGATAGCGTCAAAATGTTACATAGTTGATTAAAATACTAAACCATTTTTAAAAAATAACCGACTATAGACTTTAGAGGAGAATTCTTATGAGAGAAGTAAAATTTGTATTATTAGCATCAGTTTTTATATCACAATTTTCTTTTGCTGATTGTAGCAAAATTAGTGATGCCTTTAAGAAATTTAAGTGTGAGAGAGAAGCGAAGTTTAATAGCTTTAAAAAAGAGAAAGAGCGCGTACAGCAAAATTCGGCAAAAGAAGAGGATGAAATTGTTGAGTTAAGTGATGCAATAGACGAAGTTGGAGAGAAGTATCCAAAGTGTCCATATAGAAATAGTAAAGACCTAGGTGGTAAAAAAGTAAGAATGAAAGCATGTAAGCTTTATGGAATGAAAATGGCCGCTTGTCAGGATTCCCAGGCAGAATGTAGTAATCAAATTACAGCCTATATGGACAAAAATATTCTTAATAAGAAACATGCACAAGCTGATTTTGAGGAATTCAAAAGGCAAAGAATGAAGGAGCTTGAGAATGTACACCCAAAGTGTCCTTTTAAAAATGTTGATGGAATCGATGTTAATGAGGCCTGTACTCGCTATGATTTTTTAATGGGTGACTGTGGAGATGAAAGCCAGGCAGAGTGTAGCAACAAAGCATATGAAAAAATAGCAAGTCAATATCGAGCAGAAAAAAAAGACATGTCAACTAGACTTATTGGCTATATCCCAAAAATAAGTGAAGAAGAAATGGCAAAGTGTTTAGAAGAAAATAGTTATGATCTCTCAATGTGTCAGATGATCTTAATGGATGATAAGAGAACTCAATACATGAATGAAGTAAGTAAAAACGTAGGACAGGAAGATGTAGAGCTTGCTGGATGCACTATTGAGGCACAAGTTAGTACTGTTACTTGCCCAGATGGAAGGGTCTACGTTTTGAAGTCTGATGTTTTAAATAATCTGACTCGTAAGTTAGCTATAGATATGAAGTCAAGTGCACCAGTTAGTGGTGGAGAAGACGACCGTGTTCAGTATAATGACACATCAGCTAGTAAGTAATACACAGAAAGCTAAAGTAATAGTCACAGTGAAGCTCGTCTAAGAAGATAAGATCATCAGATGTCTTCAAGAGTGGGTGCTCACTAGTCTTAAGCATATCGATTGAAAGCAGAAGCTGGTTTTTACTTAGATATGCTTGATTATTACTAATAGCACTAAGTCTATAAGCAAAATGAGGATCATTCATACTATAACTTAGATAGAGAACAAAATATACTAGACCCACCCCTATACTAATATTACGTACAATCCTCTTTCTTAGGATGTAAATTGCTGGAAAGCTCATAAGTGGTAATATGAAAAGAATGTAGCGCGGCCCGAGGCACCAATCTCCATAAGTGTGAAAAAAGAGATTTGGAATCATTAAAATAATAAAGCTCGCGGTTAAAAAAATAAACTCAGGCTTATTATTTCTAAGAGTAAGTTTCACTCCCATTAGTGCAGTGACCATTAATGGGAAATATGTGTATAGGCTTCTTTTGGGAAGAATAAAATAATCAAGAAAGCGATCTTTAAAGAAAACAAGTGAGAAATCTACCTCATCTGGGTTAGATGGGTGAGCTGTTCTTATCGGAAAAGTTGTTCCATATAGATAATTTTGTTGGATATAGTAGAGAAGAACGCAGCTGCAAAGAATTATTATTTCAGGTAAATATCTCTTAATGTTCTTTATTCCAAGATAGGGTATTACAAAGAGGCAGCTTAGAAAGAGTACACTTTTAGTGAAAACCATCATAATAAAAAAAATATTATAGAGAATTCGATACCAATTTTTATTGGTATTCTTGAAGCGCTCAAGTGTTGAAAAAAAGCATGTGAAAAAAAGTAGTTGTAAAAACTCGTAGCTCTGTACACGAATGTATTGAAAAGTAACGGTTGAAAAACTTACCAGTGCAACATAGAGAATAGATTCATTTCTTTTAAATCCTAAATTCTCTAATGTTTTTAACAGAACTGTCAGAAATATTGAGAATAAGAGAAGTTGAAAAATGTTATGAAAAAGAACAGTCTGCGAATCAACATGTATGCTGTCATCAGGGTTCAGATATTCTGGGATTGCATATATGATTGTGTTTAATTGACCCCATCGATGAAAAAACTTTTTCTTCGTATCATTTTCAAAAAAATACTGTCCTTTGTTTTCCAGTAGAGGATATAAAACGTTCCTGTAACTATAGTCGATTCCAAGTGATCCTGTTTTGGCAAAATTATTGGCACTCAACTTTATCGCATAAGCATCACCAGCATAGAAGCTCTTTGGCATAATCAGAAAGAAAAAAAGTGTGGCGAGCACGATAAAAACAGATTTCTTCATATAAGAATTCTAAACTTTCTTTAAAGTCAGGACAAGTGTTATAATGTTTCTATGCAAAGTGTAGCCATTGTAGCACCATGTTTTAATGAAGTTGAAATAATTGAAGATTTTATTAAGGCACTACTCTGTCTTCCAGAAGAATATACATTAGTACTTGTTGATGATGGCAGTACTGACGATACTGTTAATAACATAAAAAAGTATCCGAGAATAAGATTGATTCAGCTTGAAAAAAATGTGGGTCAGCAGCAAGCATTACTTAGAGGTCTCAAAATTGTAAGAGACTATGATTTAATAATAACAATCGATTCAGATCTTCAGGATGATCCTACTTATATTAATGAAATGATTGCGCTAATTAATAGTGGGTATGATTATGTCGCTGCAGTTAGAAGCAATAGAGATAGTGATTCATTTCTAAAGAGATTGTTTGCAAACATGTTTTATACATTGATCAAGCTTCAAGATAAGAAAGTGATTAAAAATCATGGAGATTTTCGTGCCTTGAGAGGTCAGCTCGTGAGAGAATACCTTCAAACACAAGAAGAAGTAGTGTTCTTGAGAGGACAGTTGCCTAGATTAGCTAAAAATATTGGAATAATTAATTTAAAAAGAGAAAAAAGAACTAAAGGGCATACGAAGTACACCCCTTTGAAAATGATGAGACTAGCTTTGGACGCTTTTAAAACCAGTCTAAGATAACTTTCCCAAGTACCAATTAATAGTTTGATCAATTCCCTCTTCAAAAGTTACAGAAGGCTTCCAGTCTAACTCAGTCTTAAGCTTTGTTGCATCGATCGCATAGCGACGATCATGTCCAGGGCGATCTTTTACAAATGTAATAAGATCTTTATAACTTCCATTTTTTCGCGGACGAATATCATCGAGTCTCGTACAAATAACATCGACGACCTGAAGGTTGGTTTTCTCCTCATCGCCTCCAACGTTATAGGTCTCACCTAAGCGACCATTGTGAAAAACTTCATCAATTGCACTACAGTGATCAAATACAAATAACCAGTCACGGATATTTTTTCCATCTCCATAGATTGGAATATTTTCACCGGCCAGCGCTTTTCTTAAAATAGTTGGAATTAACTTTTCATTATGTTGTCTTGGTCCATAATTATTAGAACAATTAGTGGTCACGACATTCATCCCATAAGTATGAAAATAACTTCTCACAAGCATGTCTGAGGAAGCCTTCGACGCAGAATATGGTGAGTTTGGAGCATAGGGAGTTGTCTCTGTAAAATATCCTGTCTCACCTAATGTCCCATAAACCTCATCGGTTGAAATATGGTGGAAGCGCGCGTTCTTATAATCTTCTTTATGATCAAACGGTCCATTCATCCAAAACTTTCTCGCAGTATCGAGTAGATTGAAAGTACCATTAACATTTGTTCTGACAAATTCACCAGGACCTAGAATCGAATTATCAACGTGGGACTCTGCCGCAAAGTGGATAACTCCTGAAAATTTATATGTTTCAAAAAGCTCTTTCACAAGTGCTTCATCACAAATGTCACCCTTAGTGAACGTATGGTTATCACTAATACCTTCGAGGTTATTCATATCCCCTGCATAGGTAAGAGCATCAAGGTTCACAATATGATATTCACTATATTTGCTAAGAAAATAATGAATAAAGTTGGAGCCGATAAACCCAGCTGCACCAGTAACTAAGATAGATTTTTTAGACATACTTTTAAACTCTCTTTCCAATGTGGTATTTCAATATTTAATGACTCTTTAATTTTTTTCTTGTTAAGAACTGAGTAGTGGGGACGGCTTGCCTTTTGTGGATAATCGCGACTCTCAATAGGATTAATTTTCATCTCTATATTTGAAAGTTCAAAAATTTCCTTTGCAAAATCATACCAAGAACAAACACCTTCATTAGAATAATGAAATGTCTCTCCCCTAATCTTTGAAAATTTCTTTGTCGCTGCCAAAATTGCCACTGCAAGATCACCTGCATATGTTGGAGTTCCAACTTGATCATAAACAACACTTAATGACTCACGATCCTTAAGTTTAAGCATCGTCTTTAAAAAATTTGATCGATATTCGGAATAAACCCAAGAAGTTCTAATAATCACAAAATTTGAAAATTCTTCTAATAAAATATCTTCACCAGCAAGTTTCGACTTCCCATAAACAGATTTGGGATTAACACCATCATATTCGGTATAAGGAGTAGAGCTTTCCCCATCAAAGACATAGTCAGTAGAAATATGGATAAGACTTAAATCATAATCCTCACAAGCTTTTGCAATATTCTTAACACCCATTTGATTGACAAGAAAAGCACGTGAGGCATCTTCTTCGGCCAGATCAACAGCCGTAAATGCAGCTGCATTAATAATGAGAGCACCAGGTGAAAGAGACTGAAATTCTTTATCAATCGCCTGAGGATCTGTGATATCACAAATTATTGGTTGCACACCAAGCTTTTGTAAACTTAGGCCTAGCTGTCCGTTAGCTCCTAGAACAAAAATCATCTAAGCTCCCAAGCTTCAAATCTTTAGCAGAAAGTTTAATATCAGTTTCTGAAACCTTCCAGTCGATATTAAGTTTTGAATCATTATATGCGATACCGTCTTCGCTTGCTTGATTATAAAAATTATCAACTTTATATTGAAAAGTCGCAGACTCACTCAAAACAACGAAGCCATGGGCAAATCCCCTTGGGATCATTAACTGTTTTCCATTCTCCGCTGATAACTCAACAGAGAAGTGCTTCAGATAAGTTGGGCTATCTTCACGGAGATCAACCGCAACATCAAGAACACTTCCTTGGGTGACGCGGACAAGTTTTGCTTGAGCATGCTCTCCACGCTGTAGGTGCAACCCACGAAGTGTTCCGTAAGTTGAAAAAGACTGATTGTCTTGAACAAAGTTATATTCAAGACCGGCAAGCTTAAATGTATTTAAGTTATAGCTTTCAAAAAAATAACCACGCTCATCTTGAAAAATTCGTGGTTCAAATATTACTAAATCTTTAATTGGTGTTTCATTGAAACTCATACTATTCCTTAATAACTCGCATGAGGTGCTTGCCGTAGTCACTGTTTTTCATTGTGGAAGCTGTCTCTCGTACTTGATCTTTCGTTATCCAATTCTTCTTGAATGCAATCTCCTCGAGGCAAGCAACTTTCAGACCTTGGCGTTTTTCAATTGTTTGAATAAAGTTAGAGGCCTCAAGTAGTGAAGTATGAGTTCCCGTATCAAGCCAAGCAATTCCACGTCCAAGAAGTTCCATGTTAAGATCTCCCCTTTCAAGATATGCCTGATTGACAGAAGTAATTTCAAGCTCGCCTCGTTTTGACGGCTTTATACTTTTTGCAATTTCAACAACCGAATTATCATAATAATAAAGACCAGTCACAGCATAGTTTGACTTCGGCGCCTCAGGTTTTTCTTCAATTGATATAACTTTTTGATTGTCATCAAATTCAGCGACACCATAACGTTCAGGGTCTTGCACGTAATAGCCAAAAATAGTCGCACCCGACTTAAGCTCACTTGCCTTTTCTAGTTTCGTAGTAAGTCCATGCCCATAATAAATATTATCACCGAGAATGAGACAGACATTATCATCACCAATAAACTCTTCTCCAAGAATAAAGGCCTGGGCCAGTCCATCTGGTGAAGGTTGTACTTTATAGGAAATATTGAGACCTAATTGTGATCCATTTCCAAAAAGATTTTCAAAATGAATAATGTCTCTAGGTGTTGATATAATAAGAATATCTCTGATATTTGAAAGCATTAAAACTGATAATGGATAATAAATCATCGGCTTATCATAAATAGGAATAATCTGCTTTGAAATTGATAAGGTTGCAGGATTAAGCCTTGTTCCCGATCCACCGGCTAAAATAATACCTTTCATTTTTGTGATACTCCTAAGCGTGATAATCTTAAAATTAATTGCATATCTTTTGACCAGTCCGTCGCGAGGTGAGATTCCATATTCACAGACTTTGGTTCATTGTAGAGGATTCGATCAATTAGTCCTGGATTCATGTGCATAAAGAGTGCACCAGGAACTTTTTTATTCCAAATAATTTCCTTCGCATTAATTCGATCAAGCGTAGACTTTTGAAAATCAAGTCGATTACCAAAAATACAAATTCTACCCGCTTCTGGAAGATCAAACATGTCACCAAGCCTTTCAATTCGCGAGCGCATAAATTCAGGGTGCTTTATAAGAACGGGAGCAAGCTTTGTTTTTGCAAAAGCTTTTTTCTCACGCTTCCAATACTTATCAAATTTTTCTGCTGGACGAATACGTCTCATAATTTCTTCTTGCTTAGCCTTGTGCTGTTCCGCTGGCCTGACATGTCCGTAGTGTAGAAGAAGTACATCACTATCAATCTGTGAATTGAAACCAGAGAAACCTTGTGCGTCACCATGACAAACAATATTGGATTTTAGTTTAAACGCCCTAATTTCCATTGGCTGCCATCGCTTGTTAATCGCCATATGATAATGATCTTTCCAAAAATGGATAAAGCGCACACGAACGGCATCGTGACCATTAGCCTTCGCTTCTTCAATCTTATCTTTTAATTCTTGATACTGATCTGGGTGAATGATTTCATCACAGTGAAGAAATAATGCCCAAGCATCATCTTCATCCCCGTGCTCTGCGCGCAGTTTATCAAGAGCAATATTGGCCTGACGTGAAAAGATCGTGCCTCCATCCCCTGAGTACTTATCTTCCCAAGTCGTATCAATAACATCAACGTTTGGAAGCTTCCTTACATTCTCACCTGTCTTATCATCACTGTCACCAAGAGCAAGATAGATTTTATCTGTAAGTCCAGACATTGACTCGAGCATCTCGAGATAAGGGTAATCAAGTTTGTCCACACCACGCATAAATGTGAAGCCATATAACTTTGTCATATATTTTCCAAATGAAAATTTTCTTCGTTAAACTTTGAGTTCTTCCCAAAATACTGATCAAGGAAATCATCCATCGTCTTAATCGGTGAAAAAAAACGACGACGATTCTTCGTCGAAACATTCATTATATTAACTACTGGAGTGTTAAATTTTTTTCTAAAGTACTTATCAAGATTTAAGAAGACAGAGCCCATTGCTCCTTCGAGTTGAAAGAAATTCTTCCCGTCTTGGACTTTCTTATTAAGGATCAAGTCCGGAACAATGGCCTGTAGAAGCTCTTCCTCTGATTCACACTTTGAAAAAAGTTCCGCAAGTACATCAATATTTAAAAGTACAAGATTAGTATTAAAAAAAGCAGCACTGTCAGTTGGCCTGAGCCCCAACTCTTTAAAGAGTTCTGACTGATTACATTCATCAGCCTGAGCTTTTTCAATGATCGTTAAGTACTGACCTTTTTCTCCGCGATCGTAAAGTGCAATTTGACCACCTTTAACATCGCTTTTGGTTTTCGTTGTCGTTACCATGCAAATGGGCACTCGTTCTCTAAGCATCCAATTGACAACCGCACGATCGGGGGTTGAACTTAAGTCCTCACCATTTCCAATGCAGCAAATGAGATTCTTCTCCTGTGGGCGATATTCCTTATGAAAAATCGAATAGAGAACCTCAAACCCAAAAAGACCATGTCCTGCAGGAGCTACCCGCTCTGTTGTAATATTATTATCTTCATCAAGTGTCGGTACATTGGTTTGAATGAGTGGAGTGAATCTCATAAAAGACTCATTTAGTAAGTCAGCATGTTTTGACCAAATTTCATCAAAAATCTCAGTGACCTCTTCATTTAAAATATCTTGAAGAATGACCTTTTCAAAGGATGTCGTCTTTTTCGAGGCCTGAATAATTTGTGCCTCTGCAATTGAGATTGGCCCCTTTGAAGTTTCAATATAAAGATCAGTTCCCTTAGAGCCAAGCTTTGTGCGATTATACTTTTTTAAATACTCAGTACGATCAACACTAGAACCTATTCCTCCATGCATCTTTTTAAGCCAAAGTGTGGCAGGTACAATTCCCTCTGACGAATACTTCGCCTTAATTTCTTCGTAAGTTGAAATTGGGTAAGACTTCAAAAGATTTTGAGGTGCTATTGCGGTCGGGTAGAGTCCAGTTGGATTTTCTGACGTGTGAATAGAGAGAAATTCTCTCTCTTCCCTACGTTTTTTTAAGAGGCCTGCAAAATAAGCCCTTTCAACTGGATTTTCAATAAGTTCAATTGTTGTCATAGATGGTAATTCTACCTAATTAGCATTGAAATTGATAGGTTAGGCGTTTCATTTCTGAAATATTTCAAGAGGGAAATCAGCAAAATCTGTCATCTTTTACAAATCTCCCCTATAAGCTTTCAAAAGCTGTAGGAGGTAGAGATGAAAAAGGTATTTTTATTGATTGTTTGCGTTGCGTTGTCTTCATGTGGGAGTAAGAATGGCGAGAGAAAAAATGGACTAAATTCTACGGTTACAGGCATGGTTAAAAAAGCGAAGAAGCCTGTGTTGTCCATAGATGCTGACGAACTAATAATCACGACTTCGGACAACACGATCAATCTTAAGGTTGAAAAATTTGATGAAGAAAAAGGAGAGCTTATTTTTGAAAAGCTCACAGACGCTCAAAGATTAGAACTCTTAAAAGAAAAAAAGATTATTGTCGAATATAGAATCTCAGGTCTTAAACTCTATGAGAACTTAACTCTAGAAAATTCTATCGTTCGAGATAGAGTAAGTAATAAAGAAATCAACTCATCTGGAGAGCGTTCAGTAATTGAGTATAAAGGAGATGATGTCGCTCATTTTGTAGGTAAAAAACCAGGCTTTAGAATTCAGGAAGTCACATTTGTTACTGATGTGAATGAAATGATTAATGTAATCTATCCAAGAATTGGTGAGTGTAGCTTTGGTAAGATTGATAGTGCGCCCTCTGAGGACTGCAAAAATAATCGAGTAATCATGAGAGATAAGGTTCAAGCGAAAACACCTGTTTTAGTTAACGAGAATATCAAAATCAATGTGACATACATACCTTCTAAGTTGAGTAATATATTTACTGGCGGGCTGAATCTTAAAAAATTAAATATTTCAGGCGAATATAGAATGATTAAGGAGTGGAAATACTCAAATATTGAAAGTGTAATAGAAAGTGTTGAGCCATACTTTTATGAGCAAACAGGAAACAAGGAAGTAAATAACGATTATAAAATTCTAAAGAGATATGTATATAGAAATTTTATCAGTAGAAGTAAAGAATCGGCTCGCGTAGTAAATGTAGGACTTATAACTCCAGTGAGTGTTGATGGTCAGGTAATGTCTATACATTTATCAAATGGAAATAAACCAGAGATGACAAATTACTTTTACAAAGAGGACTACCAATTAAAAACAGACGTTATCTTGCTTGAAGATTAAATTTTCTTCTCCCATTCAAGCGCAGTTTTGCAAATGGTTTCAAGATCATCATATTTAGGAACCCAGCCAATAACATCTCTAATTTTTAAAGCTTTCGAAATTAATTTCTCGGCATCACCGTCACGACGGGGTGCCATTTCTACTTTAAAATCTATTCCAGAAACTTTCTTCATTGTTGCAATAACTTCTTTTACCGAATAACCGTGTCCGTAACCACAATTTAGTCGCGTGGATTTTCCACCTTTTAAAAGATAATTGAGTCCGTCAACGTGTGCCTGAGCTAGGTCATCAACATGGATATAGTCACGAATACAAGTGCCATCTGGAGTGTTGTAGTCATCACCAAAAATTGCCATCTTTTCACGTTTTCCAACAATTGTCTGGGCCGCAATTTTGATTAAGTGAGTAGCATCGGGAGTACACTGGCCAATTTTTAAGTCAATATTCGCCCCGGCTACATTAAAGTATCTAAAGATGACGTAATTAAAATCGGGGTAAGCGTGAGAGAAATCTTCAAGCATCCACTCTGTCATATACTTGGTTTTACCATAAGGATTTAGTGGTGTTGCCGCAGTTTCTTCACTACAGATTCCATCAGGAGTATTTCCGTAAACAGCAGCAGTCGAAGAGAAGATGAAATTATTGACACCGTATTTATGACATATTTTTAAAAGTTCATAAGTGTTCTTAGTATTGTTATCGTAGTATTTAATTGGGTTTGACACAGATTCAGGAACAACAATGCTCCCTGCAAAATGTAGGCAAGCATCGAAATTCTTTTCCTTGAAAAGTTTATCGATAGCATCAGTATTTTCTAAGTTTTCAATAATCAATTCACCAAAGAGAACAGATTCTTTGCGTCCCGTTGAGAGATTATCAAGAATAGTAATTTCATGAGAACCATCTAAACCGAGAAGATTTAATACGTGAGAGCCAATATATCCAGCGCCGCCGGTAAGAAGTATTTTTGCCATGAGAAGATATTACATTTCATAAGCGAAAAATACTAATAAAAAAAATTGGGACTAAAGAAGATAAAAGCCTTTTAAGCTATAAGAATTTGAGACTTAGGAGGTCATATGAAGAAATTAGAAAAGAAAATATTTATCAAATTATTTATCGGACAAATTTTAATAAGCTTAGTAGTATTTCCACTTCTTGCTACATATATCATGACTTTTGATAGTTCCTATTTTACAGCTACTTCACTTTCTTTTATGATTCCAATTCTAACAATATGTTTTAATGTTTATATATTCGCAGGTCGATTTCTGGATCTAGAGCTTTCCCCTTACTTTGGATTAATTGCGATTATTCCCACAGTCTCCTTTTTCGTTGGAATTGCTCTATGTTTTATGGATAAAATTCACAGCAAAAACATACTTAACTTATTGAAAAAATTAGAAAACTAGTCCTGTAATTATTTCAATCATTTATGGTCGGAACATGTCATATGTGATAAGTTCCGACCGTGACAAATCAAGAACATATCGACATTCAATTTATGAAACGAGCCCTTGCAAATGCAATGAAGGGTCTAGGTACAGTTTCTCCAAATCCTATGGTCGGAGCAGTTGTTGTTAAAGACAATATTATTCTAGGTGAAGGTCACCACATTCGTTCGGGCGAGGGCCATGCTGAAGTTAATGCTGTGGCAAATTGTGGGGAAAAGAACTTAGAGGATGCAACGATCTACGTAACTCTTGAACCCTGTTGCCATACAAATAAGAAAACTCCTCCTTGTACAAATCTTCTTTTACAGAAAAAATTTAAGCGCGTTGTTGTTGCTTGTCTTGATCCCAATCCAAATGTGGCTGGTAACGGTGTAAAAATTTTAAGAGATGCTGGAGTTGAGGTTGTTGTCGGTGTCCTCGAAAAAGAAGCAACGCTTTTAAATGAAGTCTTCTTTAAATATATCAAAGAGAAAAAACCATTCGTACATCTGAAGCTCGCGCAAACTCTTGATGGGAAGATGGCAACGATGAGTGGTGATTCAAAATGGATCACAGATGAGAATGCGAGAAAGATCGTTCATGAGATGCGTTTGAAGTACGACGCTGTCATGGTTGGTCGTAGTACACTTAACGCTGATGATCCTGCTCTTGATATTAGGATGGGGATAAATTCAAAAGGTAAGACTCCATATCGAGTGATTGTAGGAAGTCCTAAAAACTTAAATTTGAAAGCTAAACTTTTGAATGATGAAAATGTTTCGAAGACGATTCTCGTCGTTCGCGCTAATGAATATCAATCCGCACCAAATGATGTTTTAAATTTTTTAGATGAGAAAAAAATTAAATTAGTTTTTGCAAATGATCTAGGTGAAACTTTGGCTAAACTTGGTGAGATGGGAATTACATCAGTACTAATTGAAGGTGGGCCAATGCTTGCATGCTCTATAGTCGAACAGAAATTATTTGATCGCATATCAATTTTTATTGCACCTAAAATTTTAGGTGAGGGTTTGAGTTATTATAAAAAGCATTCTGAAAAGATGGCCGAAGCATTGAATTTTAAAAATTGTGAAGTGAAGGTTATTGGGAAGCAGGCACTTTTTGAACTGAGTGCTGGGGAATAATATGTTTACAGGCTTAGTTAAAGAAATTGGAATTGTTAGACGTGTAACAAAAAATGCCGAAGGAGCAATTCTCGAAATTGCTTCTAAGGTCCTTTTGCCAGAAATAGAAATCGATGATTCTATTAGTGTTAATGGAGCTTGTCAGACAGCAGTTGCCGTTTCTGATCAGACTTTTACGGTTCAAGCTGTCCATACGACATTGGAGAAAACTACTCTTGGAAACTTGCGCCCTGGTGATGAAGTAAATATGGAGTTGGCACTTCGTATGTCAGATCGCCTAGGTGGCCACATGGTTCAAGGCCATGTGAATGACAAGGGTACGATCACTAATATAACAAATACTGGAAATAACTATGTAGTTACGTTGAGAGTTAATTCGTCTCAAATGAAATATATTGTGAAAGAGGGATCTGTTACAATAGATGGTATATCGTTAACAGTTTCTAATACTTTTAAAGAGGATTGTTCGTTTCAAGTATCGATCATTCCGCATACTTGGAATAATACTGTTTTACGCAATCGAAAGGTTGGTAGTTTAGTAAATATCGAGGTTGATATCCTCGGAAAATATATTGAAAACTTGCTTTTTTATGGGCAAGGGGCTAACAATGGCCAAGGGCAAATCACTGAAGCCTGGCTTAAAGATAGAGGATTTTGATGTACGAATTTAATACCATAGAAGAAGCGATAGAAGATATCCGTCTTGGTAAAATAATTATCGTTGTGGATGATGAAGACCGTGAAAATGAAGGCGACTTTATCATGGCTGCTGATAGAGTGACTCCTGAAGCCATTAATTTTATGGCCACTCATGGCCGTGGGTTAATTTGTGCTCCAATCACAAAGTCTCGTGCAGCAGAATTAAAACTTCCATTAATGGTAGCTCAAAACGATTCTGTTCATCATACAGCATTTACTGTTTCTATCGATTCTGCAAAAGGTGGTACTGGAATTTCTTGTGCAGATCGCGCACTTACAATTTTAGAATTGGTTTCACCAACGACAGCACCAGAAGATCTGCTAAGACCTGGACATATTTTTCCACTCATTGCCAAAGATGGGGGTGTGTTAGTTAGAAATGGTCACACAGAGGCCGCTGTTGATCTTGCTCGTCTTGCGGGGTGTGCACCAGCTGGAGTTATCTGTGAGATTATGGATGTTGATGGTGGAATGGAAACTGTTCCGGGATTATTTGAACTAGCGAAGAAATTTAATTTAAAATTTATAACAATAAAAGATCTCGTTATATACAGAAAAAAGACGGCTGCGCTTAATGCTGATATAAACGAAAATGAAATTGGAGATATGCATGTATAATACTTTAGAAGGTCACTTAAACGCTTCAAATAAAAAATTCGCCATCGTAGCTGGTCGTTTTAATGAATTTATCACAAGTAAATTACTTGGTGGTGCAATTGATTGTATCAAAAGACACGATGGGGATGTTTCAAAAATTGACGTTGCTTGGGTTCCAGGTGCATATGAAATTCCACTTGTTGCTAAAAAACTTGCGGCTTCTAAAAAATATGATGCTGTAATCACTCTTGGCGCAGTTATTAGAGGTTCAACACCACACTTTGATTATGTTTCAGGTGAAGTTGCAAAGGGTGTAGCGAAGGCTTCTTATGATTTTGATACTCCAGTTGTATTTGGAGTATTGACTGTTGATACAATAGAACAAGCAATCGAAAGAGCTGGTACAAAAGCTGGTAACAAGGGTTGGGAAGCAGCAATGACTGCAATTGAAATGGCAACTCTTTTAAAATCTCTTTAATCTCAAATGTGAAATAGCTCACCTCTTTTTGGGGTGAGCAAATTACAAATCAATTTACATCTTTTAGAACTTGGTCATGCCAAGGAAAAAACTAATTAGGTGTAGCAACACTTCTTACTACGTAACAATTAAATCAACAACATCATGGTTTTACCAACCGCTTCGTCGTGTTTGGAAGATTGCATGTGAGTCTCTTGCTAAGGCCGAAGATAAGTATCCTGTTAATGTTCATGCCTTTGTCTTAATGAGTAATCATTATCACCTCGTGCTTGATACACCAGACTCTAACCTTGATAAATTCATGTATGAGTTTAATAAGAATTTTTCCTTGGCACTTCGACAGTATTCAAAAAATGGAGAGAGTACTTTTACTTCTCGCTACAAGTGGTGTCTTGTAGATGATGATCACATCCCTATTGTTCTAAGTTATATCTATCCCCCATTTGAGTATCAATATCAATTGAATAGAAATAAAGCCGTCAGAAATGAAATATGCTTACTCGCAGATGAAATGAAAATAAAAGTTGGAATTTCTCTTAGAAAACATCGTTTTAAATTAAATACTTAGAAAATAGTAATAAGCCATGAGTTTGCAAAGAAACCTCATGAAATTCTCCATTCTTCTTTGTCACAATGATGTGACCCTAATAAAGAGGAAATCATGGACGAATTCATGAGGTTCTTAAAGCTTTTGGTTCTAATACTTCAGTTTTTACTGTTGATATTAGAGCTTAGAAAACTTTAGGGTAATAGAGGTGATGTACCCGCATCACCTCTTCCTTATGTAACTTTATCAGTTTTAAAAATTCGATGCAATTAATTTTAAAAAGGTTCCTGGACACCTTAGGTATCTAGTGCATGATATAGGAATATAGAAGCGGCTGAAGCGGCATTTAAATGTGCAACGTAATTAGAAATTGGAATAAATAACTTTTCGTCGCATGCATCGATCACTTCCCTATCCATACCATTTCCTTCATTACCAATGACGATACATGTTTTGGAAGGGTATTTAATGTCTTTAATACTCTTAGCCCCGTCTTCATTTGCTGTTGCGAAGACTTGATAACCACTGGCCTGGAGTTTTGCGATCGTTCTAGGTAGATACTCGCTTCGGGCAACACGTACTTCAAATACATTACCCATAGATACACGAATACAACGACGCAGATAAGGTGAAGCACTTTTGTAATCATAAATAATAGAGTCGAATCCAAATGCTAAAGCTGCACGAGTCATTGTTCCAACATTTTCAGCACTCATGACACCATTGAAAATAAGAATGCGATCACCAAGATTATCGAGTGACGTAAAGTCAGGAAGTTCAATCAATGCCATGACACCATGGTGAAGATTAAACCCCACAATTTCTTCCATGATTTCTTTTGAAGCAACAAAGCTTTTCGTTGTATTTGCATCGATCACTTCCCTATTGGCTTCGTAGAATTCATGAGTCGATAAGGTTGCATGAACCATGAAATCTGAATTAAGGGCTTTGAGAACAACTTTCTCACTTTCTGCGATTGCAAGACCCTTATTGATTAGGTTCTTGTCTTTTACATTTTTAAAAATGTCTATTGCTTCGATATTTGAACTTGTTACTTCAATCATTTCTTTAAAACTTTTTTGAGGAAGAATCCTGTGTGTGAATTCTTAATTTTGCTAACTTCCTCTGGTGTACCAATAGCGACGATTTGACCGCCTCCTGAGCCACCTTCTGGGCCTAGGTCGATGATGTGATCAGAAACTTTAATAACATCCAGGTTGTGCTCGATAGTTAACACAGTATTGCCTTGATCCACAAGTGAGTTTATGGCCTTGAGTAAAACTTTAACATCCTCAAAATGAAGACCTGTTGTTGGTTCATCAAGAACATAGAGAGTGTGACCTTTTGTCTTTTTAGCGAGCTCAGTTGAGAGTTTTAAGCGCTGTGCCTCCCCTCCTGATAATGTCGTCGCAGGTTGACCTAGCCTCATATAGCCTAAACCAACGTCATTCATTGTCTTTAGAATACGTGAGACACGAGGATGGTTAGAGAAGAATTCGTAGCCCTCCTCTATTGTCATCTCTAGTACATCTGCAATATTTTTCCCACGATAGAGAACTGAAAGAGTTTCATTGTTGTATCTCTTACCGTTACATTCTGGACAAGTTACAAAAACATCTGGAAGAAAATGCATTTCAATTTTCTTGACGCCGTTACCTTCACACTCCTCACAACGTCCACCTTTTACGTTAAAACTAAATCTTCCCTGTTTGTAACCACGGATTTGGGATTCAGGAGTCATTGCGTAGAGTTTTCTTATGTCGTCAAAGAGACCCGTGTATGTTGCAGGATTAGAATGCGGTGTTCGACCGATTGGGCTTTGGTCAAGTTCGATAACAGATTTAAATTTTGATATACCTGTGATCGTTTTATAGTTTTTCTTATCATATAAAGACTTGTTCGCACGTGTTAAGGAAGTTTTAACAGCAGGAATTAAAATCTCATGTACTAACGTCGACTTCCCTGACCCACTCACACCTGTGATGCATGTTAAAATCCCATGAGGTATTTCGATGTCGAGATTTTTTATATTATTTTGGGTTGCACCTTTGAGTTTAATGGTTTCAGAATAAGGCTTACGCTCTTTTGGCACAGGTATGCATGTTTGTTCGTTTAAATATTTTGCAGTGATAGAGTTTTTAGCTTTTATGAACTCATCTTTGGTTCCAAGAGCAACGATCTCTCCACCGTGTACACCGGCTCCTGGGCCGATATCAATTATAAAGTCACTTGCCATCATTGTATCTTCATCGTGTTCAACAACCAGAACAGTATTACCAAGATCTCTTAAATCCTTTAATGTTTGGATGAGTTTCACGTTGTCACGTTGATGTAGTCCAATACTTGGCTCATCAAGAACGTAAAGAACACCAGATAGTGCTGAGCCAATTTGAGTTGCAAGACGAATACGTTGCGCCTCACCTCCAGACAAAGATCCAGCCGAACGATTGAGTGTAAGGTAGTCTAAACCTACGTCTACAAGGAATGATAGGCGGTTTTTAATTTCTTTTAAAAGTTTTTCTGCAATCTGCGCTTTAATGCCATCGAATTGAATTTTCTCGACAATTTGTTGTGTTTCTCCAATAGAAACTTCACAGAGGTCAATAATATTTTTATCATTGATCTTTGTAGAAAGGGCTATTGGGTTTAGACGACGACCATTACAGCTTGAACATAATTTAATCTTCATATAGTTTTCAAGTTCAATGCGAACTTTTTCAGATGAAGACTCCTTATACTTTTTATCAAACCAGTCTAGAATGCCAGGAAATGGCTTAGAGAATTCAAAATTAGAATTCTCTGATTTGAATTTATATTTATATACTTTGTCTGTCCCGTTGAAAATAATATCAAAATGTTTTTTTGAAATTTCCTTCAAAGGGATTTTAAGATCAATTTTTTCTTCCTTACAAACTGTTTCAACCATTTTGTTTAAAAAAGAATTCTTTTTTAAAATTGCTGGGATTGAACCAGAGAGGATAGGGAGGTTGTCATCAAAAATTAGCGAATCAATATCAAACTTTTTAGATTCAGCAAGACCGTTACATTCAGGACAAGCGCCAACAGGGGAGTTGAATGAGAAGAGACGTGGCTCAAGGTCTGGATATCTTTCACCTGTAATAGGGGAGAGGTTATGTTCAGAAAATCTTTTGATTTCGTCTTCGATTGCAATATGTGCAATGCCATTACCTAATTTATAAGCGTATTCAATAGAATCGGTGAGACGCTTTTCAACACCATCCTTTACAAGTACACGATCGATAACACAGTAAATCTCTTGGGATGCTTTGAGTTTGTTAACATCGGCGTCTTCAAGAAGATTAACCTCTCCATCTACCATAAAGCGCGAAAAGCCCATGGCACGGTACTTTGAAACCTGATCTTTTGTAGCCTTGATTGTTGATTCAGCAATTTGAATCATTATTTGTAACTTTGTTTTCTCTTTATTCTTTAGAAGTTCAGTCGTAATCTGGCCAGGTGTATAGCTTCTAATAATTTCCCCACTTTCTGGACAGTAGAGGTCTCCGGCACGTGCAAAAAGAACACGAAGGTAGTCATAGACTTCAGTTATCGTTCCAACGGTAGAGCGTGGATTTTTATTTGTCGTTTTTTGATCGATAGCAATAGCAGGGGAGAGCCCGGTGATAGACTCAACATCTGGAGCTTGTTGTTGTCCTAAAAACTGTCTTGCGTATGAAGAAAGGGATTCAATGTAGCGACGTTGTCCTTCAGCATATATTGTATCGAAAGCAAGTGAACTTTTTCCTGAACCAGAAGGGCCAGTAATAACTGTTAATGTATTTTTAGGAATGTTAACGGATACATCCTTGAGATTATGTACACGCGCTTTGTGGACTTTAATAAAATCATTTTGATTCTTCATTACTAATCCTATTAGAAATATTGTGGGCCATCTTTAAAACATAGTAACAGCCCATGTAGTCAGCTACGTTCTTACCATAGAGTTCGAATGCTGTCCCATGATCAACACTTAGACGAATGTAAGGCAGACCGAGTGAAATATTTGCACCAATGGTCTTATGTAGACTTTTAAAGGGCGCTAGGCCTTGATCATGATACATATAAACGAATAAACGATCGTGACTAAATTTATTTGTAATAAGAAGACCATCGGCAGCTAGTGGACCTTTAATCGTTACGCCATCAATAGGGGATAGCTGAATTGCGAGCTCTTCCTTTCCAAGGCGTCCACCCTCGCCAGCATGGGGGTTAATTCCTGCAACAAAAACTTCCTTGATGATGCCAAAATATTTTTTATATTTATCAACACAGAGTTTTATTTTTGTGTTGATAAGTTCAGAAGATAAAGCCGTTGGAACTTCAGCAAGACTGATGTGGTCAGTGATGAGAAGAACATTAGCATCTTCGGACTTAAAGAACATATCAACTTCTGTCTGATAAACAGCTCTGAAATATTCTGTGTGACCATTGTAGAAATGGTCTTTGTATTTTACCTGATCTTTAGTAGTAGGAAGAGTCACCAGAATATCATTGGCGCGACAAAGCTCAACCGCTTTATCCAGCGCTAGTGTGGTTTGGTAGTCATCGCCAATAAAAATACAGCTGAGTTTAAATCCGCATATATCAAAAGATTTTCCATCACATGAGATGGGCAGATTTAGAATTTTGGCCGTACTTAGTACAGATTTCTTGTTACAGATGAATATAATTTCAGATTGCTTAGCAGGGGACAGGAGTAGGAAGCTTTTTAAAAAGACTTCGATTCCTATTCCTTTTTCATGTCCCTGCGTTACATAGATCATTTTGATTTAGTATTTTTTGACGTAGTTGTTACCAAGTTCTCTTTCAAACCAAAGGCGAGTAACTTCAATTGCTTTCTTTTCATAAAGTTTTCCGCGGAGACGGTCTTTCGCGCTTAAGAAAAGTTCAGACTCAACAACATCTCTATTTTTTACAAAGAAGATATGTACTTTCCCAAACATCATTAGTGGGTCTGTAAATTCACCTTCTCCGGCCTTCTTGATAAGGTTCTGTAGTTCTTTAGTAAGACCTTCTTCAGAGATGTCACCAAGCGTATTGGACTCGATAGAGTTATATTTTCTTGGTAGTGGAGATCCCTTTTGAAAGTCGATCATTGTCTTCTTGAAGTCATTCCAATCTTTAGCTGGAAGCTTTTCAGGTTCAATTGCAAAATCAACAAGTGTGTATTTAAAAGAAATTGTTTTGTTGTTTACGTTTTCTTTGAAAAACTCGTTTTTGATTTCTTGTTCTCCAACAGAAACTAGAGGGATGATTACACGTGAATTAAAAATATTAAATTCGATTGCTTCACGTGTGATTTCAAAGAACTCATCATAGTTTGTTTTGTTGCCTTTTAAGAATGCAAGAAGTTCTGTTCTTGAAAGACCAAGCTTTTGCTCTCTTTCTTTAATCTCTGATTCTACTTGAGCATCACCGATGACATAACCAAGTTCTTTGAGCTTGTCGCGAATAATGTATTTTCTAATGACAAGATCAATAATTTCATCGTCACTGTATGATTGCTTACCGTAAATAAACGGTGAAACGCTTCTGCGAGCATCAAGACTTGCTTGAATTCTTTTAACTGATGAAAGTGTGATGATTTCGCTATTAATTACAGCAGATATTTTATCTAATAACTTAGCTTGAACTGTGAAAGTGATGGCTAAAATGAGCAAAAGCCTCATGAGAACTCCTATCTTATAAACTTAGTTAAAAGATAGCCTTTCAATGAGGCTTATTCAAGTGAAATTACTTTAGATTAGGGTCTAGAACTTTAACAGTTGCGCTTTTTCTTAGCTTTGCAAAATAATTATCGATTATCTTGTCACGCTTTTGGTCATAGACAAATTTTTGGTAAGCTGGCTTATTAATGTCCTTAAATTCTTTTACCCCAAGAATTTTCACAATGTGGTAACCATATTGAGTTCTTACTGGAGTTGTAATAAATCCAACTTCTTTACCCTTGATTGCCTTGTAGTATTCTGGCGCATAGAAAAATGCTGGTTGGTATCCAACATCTCCACCAGTTTCGGCGTTAGGCGACTGAGAATATTTATTTGCTAATTCAGCAAATTTCTTTGGATCTTTTTTAACTTGTTCGTAAATTTCAAATATTTTCTTTTGAGCTTCACTAACTTCTACCTCCGAAGGTGCAACTCTAACTCTTAAAAGAATATGAGCTGTTCTATATTCAGGGAAGTCTTTGTAGAAAGCCTCTACGTCTTTATCTGTTACGTTAATTCTTTGAAATTCAGGTTCAAGATCTTTCGATACCTGTGCATTGAATAGAACTTCTTCCATTTTTTCTAAAACAACAGGATCTTTGTCGAGCTTGCTTTTCTTCGCACGATCAATTCCAATTTCCTTGTTGATGATATCATCAAGAACTTTTTTCATCGTTACGACTTCATTAGAAACTACATATCTATTAAGTAGGTATGCCTTATCTAAATCTGATTTTGTAATTTTCTTTCCGTTTACTTCAGCAACGACAGGGTCTTTTGTTTCAGCAAAAGAAATTAGTGCGATTGCAGAAATAAGAACAAATTTTCTAAGCATTGTTCAGTCCTTTTTAGTATTATCCTTATCCTATTGTAACAAGATCTAATAAAAACACTAACATGGAACAATTTGCTCAGCAATCTCCTTACAAAACTCTACTAAATAACTCGGAGATACCTTTTCAGTGTGGGTATAAATGAGCTTAAAGTCCGGTGTGAACTTGTATTTACGCGTTCTTTTGATAAAGGCATCAACAATATTATTTCGAAGGTCTTCATTAACATCGAGTAAACTTTTTTCAAAAGTAAGAATGATACTTTTGTCGAGAACTTGCACCGATTTAAGAGCAAGTGGTAGGAGTTGAACACGAGCATAGAGAATTGAGAAAAGGCTATTAAGCTCTTCTGGTAATGGTCCATAAATATCGTAAAATTTCTCTTCGATTTGTTTGATACTATCTTCTGATTTGGCATTAGAAAGTTGCTTGTAAAACTTAAGCCTTTCTGATGCATCCGAAACATAATGGGCCGGGATAAACGTCGCAAAAGGAGTGTTGATTTCAATATCTTTATGAACGATCCTCTTTTCACCACGTAGCTCTTGAATCGCTTCAGTAAGTAATTCCATGTACAGCTCAAGACCAATTGCCTCTATATGACCAGATTGTTGAGCACCAAGAATATCTCCTGCGCCACGTATTTCAAGGTCGCAATTTGCGATTTGAAAACCAGCTCCCATATCTGCATATGTTTGTAACGCCTTCAATCTTTTTGCTGCAATTTCATTAATTGGTTTGGTACTAGGAATGACAAAGTAAGCGTATGCCTTCTTGTCTGAACGGCCGATACGACCACGAAGTTGGTGAAGCTGAGAAAGACCGTACATATCAGCACGATCAACAATCATTGTGTTTGCATTAGGAATATCAATCCCTGATTCGATAATCGTCGTCGAAACAAGAATTTGATAATGACCCTTATAAAAAGCTGAAATACGTTCTTCGAGTTCTTTCTCTGCCATTTGTCCGTGAGCAAAAACAATATTTGCTTCGGGGACAAGCTCTCTAATGTAGGCAACATAATTTTCCATGTCTTGCACACGATTATGAACAATAAAAACTTGGCCACCACGTTTAAGCTCACGTTTAATTGCTGTCTGAAGAGTGTGATCATCTTCTTTAATTAAATATGTCTTTATCGACTGACGACGAGGTGGAGCTGTCTTAATAAGTGCAAGATCCTTGAGACCAAGAAAAGATAATTGAAGAGTTCTTGGAATTGGTGTCGCAGTAAGAGTTAAAAAATCAACAGATGATTTTAAAAGTTGTAACTTGCTCTTGTGAGCAACACCAAATCGTTGTTCTTCATCGACAATAACAAGACCAAGGTCTTTAAACTTAATTTGGCTCGATAGAAGTTTATGCGTCCCAATAATGATATCAATTTTACCCGATTCTAAATTTTCTTTTGTCTCTTTCTCTTCTTTGCCTTTTTTAAATCTCGAAAGGAAGTCGATTGAGACGGCAAAGTTTTTGAATCGTTTAACGAAAGAATTATAATGTTGAAGTGCTAATACTGTCGTCGGAACAAGTACAGCGACTTGTTTCTTATCAAGGACTGCCTTGTAGGCAGCACGCATAGCAACTTCAGTTTTTCCAAAGCCTACATCTCCACAGACTAAGAAATCCATGGCCGTAGGGCTTTGCATTTTATCAATAATTGATTCTATAGCCTGACTTTGATCTGGAGTTTCGTTAAACGGAAAGTCGAGCTCAAATTCTTTAAAATCATGATCTGGAGGTGAGAAAGAAAATGCTGGGGAAGATTGTCTTTCGGCCTGGAGTTTAATCAAATCGAAGGCAAGCTTTTTAACACTTTCCTTAGCCCGTGCTTTAACTGCAGAAAATTTATTTGTACGTAAACTATCCAAGGTAACAGTAGCTGTCGCATCTGCATACTTTTGGATAAGATTCATTTTATAAATTGGAATGAAAACTTTATCTTTTTCTTTGAAAGTTAAAACCAGATAGTCAGTTTTGGATTCACCAACTTCCATTGCTTCAAGGCCTTGGTATTGACCGACTCCATGCTTGGCATGGATAACGTAGTCGCCAGGCTTAAGTGAAGCGAGCTGCTCAGCGAAGAGATCGTAGTTAACTTCTTGTTTAACTTTAATTTTGTCGCGTTTGACTGCAAAGAGGTCACTATCTGCAATAACCAGAGTTTTTTCGCTATCGTAGTAAAATCCATGTTCTAACTTAAACTTCAAAAATTTAATTCTTTTTAAAATATCCTGAGGAAATTCTAGAACTTCGAGAATGTGAGAAATTTCATTCTTAGAGTTATCATTTTGATAGGTGAAAATAATATTTCCACTATGTTTAAATTCATCCTTGATGAAGGATAGAGTATTTCGAAGGAGTTCCTGCTTTGAAGCCCCAAGTTGAATATGGTTTGAAAAATATTGTCTCGAGTTTTCGATTCGAATATCAACATGATTATCATCTTCATCAAAATGTGTATGCACCTTAATATGATTTACATCAAGCTTATGAAAAGCTTTAACTTTCTTAATAAGATCATCCTCAAAAAGATGTTCGTATGTAGGAAGAAGGGCTTCAGCATCGTGCTCAATATAATCTTCATAATCAACGCGAAGTGATTCCTTGAACTCAAGTAGTTTATCTTCAACTTCATCAGAGTTAATAAAAGTTATAATGTCGGTAGCTTCATTAAAGTAATCAAGTAGAGTTGAATTTGATTCAAAGAAAAGAGGTATATATACAGGATAGTTTTCAAATAACATCCCATCTGAAAGTTTCGAAAATAATTCTTTTCTAAATTCAAATTTTGTTTTTTGACCAGGTGTTGGCCTAAGCACCTTTTCACGAAGGACGTTGCTATATTTACTATCCGTTAAAATTCCTGGGGCTGCTGTAATTTTAACGGAATCAAGTTTTCGATCCTTGATTGTTTTTAAAGTCTCCTTGTCGACATGGAAAATCTCTTCAATCATATCGTCAAAATAATGAAGGCGAACTGGAGGATGCGAAATAGGGTAGATATCAAAAATTTCTCCCTTACGAGAGAAAGTACCTGGCTCTTCAACTGTATGACTTGAACTGTAACCACTTTGGACTAACTTACCTGCAAGCTCATCGGGAGAAATGATATCGCTTGTTTCAATCTTAAATGATGTTTCGTTGAAAAATGAGATTGGTGGCAACTTCATAGCTAGAGAGTCAATCGAAGTTATAAGGATATTCGTCTTGCTTGAGTCTAATAAAGTGTTAAGAACGCGAAACCTAAAAAATAAGCTCTTTTCTGAAGAGATAATGCCAGAAAAAGGTGACGCATCTAGTCCTGGAAAGTGAAGAAAGTTAACACTGTCGGAAAATATTTCTTGAAAGGATTTTTTCGCATTGTGATAAAAATTTTCGGCATCATCGTTAGTAGGAAATACTATTAATTTACTTTTCGTCGACAAGTGATGTTGTGACTCATGGCTAACATAGTTGATGAAATTCCATAGTGAGTGATCAAGACCATTGATCACTAAATGGCGAGAGCTCGATTGGGACCATGTGTTAAGTCTTGTGAGTAATGGGAGAAAAGTATTCATGTTTATGCATCCTATAGGTGTGACTCCTTATTAACATAAAATTATATTTAAGGCATCATTTTGTTTTGTGCGTTATTTTAAGAGTTGTGCTAAGCATATAAAAAAAGGGAGGCCAAAACATTTCCAAAGTGCTAGTTTTCGTGTAATCTTTTGTAGCTTAGTTTACTTGTTCATGGAGTTTAAAGAATGTCGTCACACAATCTTGATGTGTACATGCCGGTATTAATACTATTGGCGTTTGCAGTCATTATGGTAATAGGAGCGCTTCTAGTAGGGAAACTTATAAGACCTTCTAACCCAACCGATTTAAAATTAACACCATACGAATGTGGTGAGGAGCCTATTGGTTCTGCATGGTCTAACTTCAATGTTAGATTCTATGTTATCGCACTTGTGTTCTTAATCTTTGATGTTGAAGGTGCATTAATGTTTCCTGTCGCAGCAGTTTTTAGGAAGTTTGTAGAGATTGGTGAAGGCGGCGCAGTTTTAGCATCTTTTCTACTTTTCATTACGATACTAGCACTTGGTGTTGTGTATTGTTGGAAGAAAGGTGATCTTGACTGGGTAAAAAGTTATCAAGTTTCAGGTAAAAAGGATAAATAATGAACTCAACGGTTGTATCTTATTTATCACAAGCACCAGGATATGGTTTTTTAACTTCAAGACTCTCAGAAGTTCTAGGTTTTGATGCCACTGGAATTGTGAATTTCTTAATTTTCTTCATTGTTACATTTGTAATTGTAAACGTGATGGCCGCTATCGGTGGTTTAGGTACATATGCAGAGAGAAAAATTTCTGCCGATTTACAAATGAGACAAGGTCCAAACAGAGTTGGGCCTTTTGGTATTCTTCAATTCTTAGCTGACGGTGTGAAGATGATCCTTAAAGAGGACATCATTCCAAGACAAGCTGATAAGTTCATGTTTCACCTTGCTCCATTTTTATGTCTTGGTGGTGTATTCATGTCACTTGCGGTTGTTCCGTTTTCTAGTGGACTAGCATTAACAAATTTAAATATTGGTGTTTTCTACCTTCTAGGTGTTTCTTCACTTGTTGGTGTTGGGATTTTTCTTGGTGGTTATTCTTCAAACTCTAAGTGGTCAATGCTTGGTGGTATGAGAGGTGCCTCACAAATCGTTTCTTACGAAGTTCCAGTAACACTTACGATTTTATCAGTTGTTCTAATGGCCGGAAGTCTTTCATTTGATGTAATTACTGAGGCACAAGGTGGTTTCCCACACGAGTGGTTCCTACTTCATAATCCATTCACTTTTATTGGTTTCTTTGTTCTTTTTATTGGAGCACTTGCTGAAACTAATAGAGCACCATTTGACCTTCCTGAAGCAGAATCGGAACTAGTATCAGGTTACCATACTGAATATTCTGGGATGAGATTTGGTTTCTTTGCTCTTGCTGAATATATTGAAGTATTTGTTGTGTGTGGTGTTTGTGCTGCGCTTTTCCTTGGTGGATATAAAGTTCCTTTTGATCTTGGTTCTGGTGATTTCCTAGTTAAGGCTTTCCCATCAATTGAGCCAATGCTTGCTAAGCAAGTTGGTAATATTCTTCAACTTGGAGCTTTCGTTACAAAAACGTTAGCTCTTTATTATGTTGTTATCTGGATTAGATGGACACTTCCAAGACTTAGAGTTGACCATTTAATGGTTCTTTGTTGGAAGTACTTAACTCCAATTGCATTATTTAACCTAGTTGGTTGTGCAGTTTGGTTATATGCCTTCGAAGGTAAATCAATTTGGTATTTAATTTTTAAAAGTGGTGCAGCAGCAGCTGGTGCTCATCACTAAAATAGGGAAAGGGATTAAACATGTTTTTAAATATTATGTTTCTCTTGGCTGCGGGCGCGACAATCGGTGGATCATTCTTAACGGCCACTGCTAAAAACTTAATGCACGCATGTGTTTACTTACTACTTACACTTTTTGGTGTAGCTGGTCTGTATGCAACTTTAGGAGCGGACTTCTTAGCGGCAACACAATTAGTTGTTTATGCTGGTGGTGTTATTATCCTTATGCTTTTCGCCATCATGTTAACTGGTGGAGTTAGAGAGTTCGTTAACAAGTTTGGAATTGATAAAGTAGCTTCAATGGGGACAGTGAAAACTTACTCGATTGCAGGTTTCATGGTTCTAATCATGTCATTTGTTATCATGAAGATATTAGCTCCTGTGTTCAAGACTTATGCTCCAGGAGAGCTTCCTGCTTTTACAACAACAGTTGAAAAATTAGGAACGCTTCTAATTACTGACCATGTATTAGCATTTGAAATTTCTTCAATCCTACTTCTTGGTGCACTTATTGGTGCAGCAGTTATTTCAAGACCGGGGAGAACAAAATGATCAGTTTACCATCATATTTAATTATTTCATTTTGCCTTTTCATTGCTGGTTTAACAGTAATGATCGCAAGAAAGAATATCATTGCAATGCTACTTGGTATTGAACTTATTCTAAATGCGGCAGCACTTAACTTTGCTGCGTACACAAGATTTGTTAATCAAAATCTTGATGGGCATTTAATGTCTTTATTTATTATTGTTATCGCTGCTGCTGAAGCTGCGGTAGGGTTAGCGATTGTTATTAGATTCTTCCAGATTAAAGAGTCTATTCACATCGATGACGCAACTGAATTACAGAGCTAATAGGATTATAAGGAAATATATATGGATTATACGATCTCAAGTGTAGCACCAATTGTTCTCTTGCCATTTTTTGCTTTCGTTATTAACGCGTTCTTAGCAAGAAAGGGTGGTAAGGCAACTGTCGCTGCTGTATTTTTATCATGTGCCGCTATTGTTGGTTCATCATTTTATGCAATTAAGATCTTCAAAGACTTTGTTTTTGGAAATTACGCTGCAGATTACTACATTCACAAAGTATTTACTTGGTTCGACCTTACTGGTGGAGGGCAAGAATTTGCGGTGAATATGGGGATTTACATCGATAACATGGCAGCAGTAATGCTTCTTATGGTTACGGTTGTTGCAACGATGATTCACATTTTCTCTACGTATTACATGCACCACGATATGCACTATGGAAGAAATGGTAGATTCTTTGTTTATATGTCTCTATTTACTTCTGCAATGCTCGGTCTTGTGCTTTCAGATAACCTTTTCTCAGTATTTATCTTCTGGGAACTTATGGGATTCTGTTCTTACTCTTTAATTGGTTTTTACTACGAAAAAGAAAAGACAGGAAACGCAAGTATCAAAGCTTTCATGACGACAAGAATAGGGGATGTTTTCTTCCTTTTAGGAATTGTTGCTCTTTGGACACATATTGGTTCAGTTTCTTTTGTTGATTTATATGCTGCGATTGCAAACGGACTATTTGATGGTGCTAGTGTACTTGGTATTCCACTTGCTACATTTATTGCAGTTTGTATCTTCCTTGGAACTATTGGAAAATCAGCTCAATTCCCATTAAACGTTTGGCTACCAGACGCGATGAATGGACCAACTCCATGTTCGGCCCTAATTCACGCTGCTACAATGGTTGCTGCTGGGGTTTACTTATCTCTAAGAATTTATCCATTAATTGAACTTGGAAACCTAAACTACTTTGTTGCTTGTATTGGTGGTATCACAGCTCTTGGTGCTGCGACGATCGCTCTAGTGCAAACAGACTTCAAAGCAGTTCTAGCTTTTTCAACAATTTCTCAACTCGGATACATGGTTTTAGGTGTTGGTGTTGGATCATATAATGCTGCATTCATGCACTTAATTACTCACGCGATTTTCAAGGCTTGTTTATTCCTTGCTGCTGGATCGGTAATTCACTCGCTTCACGATCACCACACTCATGAGCACGTACAAGAAATGCCAAGAATGGGTGGTCTAAGACATAAGATGAAATTCACTTGGTTTGCAATGTGGTGTTGTACTCTTGCAATCGCTGGTGTTCCATTCTTCTCTGGTTTTGTTTCTAAAGATAGAATTCTTGGTGACGCGCTTGTTATGGCAACTCACGGACCGAAGTGGATTATCCCAACAGCTCTAGGATTTATCGGTGCATTCCTAACAGCATTCTATATGTGTAGAATGATGTTCTTAGCTTTCCACGGGAAGCCAAGAGATAAAGAAGTTTATGACCACTGTCATGAAGAGCACTTCTCTTGGAATAGAAACTTACCATTATTATTCCTTTCAGTGTTTACGCTAGGAGTTTGGTTTGCTGGATCTTTAACAGGTCAAGGACTTGTTAAGGTTGCTGATCCTCACCATGGAAAATATGAGTGGTTCCAGACATTAATTCAAAAGCCAGTTGTTTCGAAATTTGTTTCTTTACAAAAAGAACCATTCTCGCAACTTGATACAAGAGTTAAAAATAGTGCTGAGAAATCACAATATGACCACACATATGGTTTACCAGAAGATGAGGCTCACCATGTACATCACGTACATCAAATTGGTGCTATCGCTTCGATCTTTATTGCTCTCGGTGGTATCTTCGTAGCAGCGATGATGTATCTATGGAATAAGTGGAATCCAGGATTTTGGGTTAACACTTTCAATAGATATTATAGAACATTACAAAACAAATACTATATGGATGATCTTTATATTAAAGGATTTATTCAAGGGATGCTTCTACCGTTTAATAATCTACTATCAAGATTTGATATGGGATTCTACGACAAGTACGTAGTAGATGGTTGGGCCGTAGTTACTCGTTACCTTATGAATGTCTCGAAGTGGTTTGATAACTTATTCGTAGACACGATTATGGTTGATGGTACAGGTGCATCGGTTAGATTTTTCAACGTGATACTTAGGACAATTCAATCTGGAAAGATTCAGTTCTATATCATTATGATTGTATTAGTAATTTTTGGTTATATTTTAGCTTTATAAAATTTAGGAATTAAGGAGTTTACAGGTGAGCGGTCATTCTAATTTGCTAAGTTGGATTCTGTGGATGCCGATTGTTGGTGTTCTTGGAGTATTATTAATCCCAAGAACTAAAGAGACTTTAATTAGATTTTGGTCTCTTATTAACACGGTTATTACTCTAGCATTATCGGTTGTACTTTATATGAAGTTCGATACGACAACGCCAGGTATGCAAGCAGCTTTTACAATTAAAAAAGCATGGATCAGTCAGTTTAATATTTTCTACCACCTTGCGGTTGATGGTATTTCACTTCCAATGATCTTATTAACATCTTTACTTTTCTTTATCTGTATCCTTTCTTCATGGACAGTAAAGAAACAAGTTAAAGGTTACTTTGCATTATTTTTATTTCTTCAGTCGACAGTATTTGGAGTATTCCTTTCAATGGACTTCTTCTTATTCTACGTTTACTGGGAAGTTATGCTTATTCCAATGTTCTTCCTAATCGGAATTTGGGGTGGAGAAAACAGAGAGTATGCAGCTGTAAAATTCTTCTTATATACATTCTTTGGTTCTATTCTAATGTTAGTTGGTATGGTTGCTCTATACTTCGTAACTGGTCAAGGTGTTGATTCTTTCAATATTCTTGCTCTATCGGGTGGGAAGTTTGCAAACGAAACAGTTAATATGTTCGGCATGGCACTGCCATTCGCGAAAATATTCTTTGTCGCTCTATTTATTGGTTTTGCGATTAAAGTTCCTGTTTTCCCATTTCACACTTGGTTACCACATGCTCACGTTCAGGCTCCAACTGCGATCTCAGTTATCCTTGCTGGTGTTCTATTAAAGATGGGTACATATGGTTTCTTAAGAATTGCATTTCCAATCTTCCCAGGTGCTTCAGTTTACTTTGCTGATGCAATCGCTTGGCTAGGTTTAATTAATATCATCTACGGTGCATTCTGTGCGATGGCTCAAACCGATGTTAAAAAACTTGTTGCATACTCTTCAGTATCTCACATGGGTTTTGTTATGCTAGGTCTTGCAGCTATGACTGTTCAAGGTGTTAATGGAGCTGTTCTTCAGATGTTCAACCACGGAACTTCAACAGCTATGATGTTCCTTCTAATTGGTATTCTTTATGAAAGATCTCACCACAGATGGATTGTTAGACCAGATGGAACAAAAGGTTTTGGAGGTCTTTATACACAATTACCAAAATTCTCAATCATCTTTATTATCGCGATGTTCGCATCAATGGGATTACCAGGTCTTTCAGGATTTATCTCTGAAGCGCTAATCTTCCTAGGGATCTATAACAGATTTACAACAATTACTGTAATCGCGGTACTTGGTCTTCTTCTTGGTGCAGCTTACCTATTATGGATGTTCAAGAGAATGTTCTTTGGTGAAGTTATTGAAGAAAACAAATCATACACAGATGTAAATTCAAGAGAAATTTTCTACATGTTACCACTATGTGTTGCTGTTATCCTTTTTGGAGTTTACCCAGCACCACTACTTAACATTATGAAAGCTTCTGTTGGTAAATTAGTTTCTCTACTAGCTCAGTTCTAGTTAAAGGTGAAATAATGGCTTTAAAATATTTAGCAAGTATAAGTCACTACGTTCCAGAGCTGCTATTGTGTTTAACAATGGCGGCACTGATTCTAGTTGAATCAACTTATGATAATAATGTTAAAGGACGTTCGAAAGGACTTCTTTTTTCTACGGCCTTCCTTGGTTTAATTGCTTCTTTTTGCTACCTCGTAAAAGGACTTGGTGCTGCTCCTGTAAAGATCTTTACTGGTTCAGTTATAATCGATTCTTTTAGTACTTTCGCAAAAGGTATTATGTTACTTGGAACGGCTGCAGCGATTTACTTAGCTCAACAATCTAAGGATCTTTACGAAGAAACAAAAGCTGAATTTGTAATTCTAGCAATCGGTGTACTTATTGGTGGGATGCTACTAGCTTCTGCAAATAATATGCTAATCCTTTATATTGGTATCGAAACACTTTCGATCCTTTCTTATGTTCTAGCATCTTTAAGAAGAAACGATGAGAGATCTTCTGAAGCTGGTCTTAAGTACTCACTTTACGGTGGGGTAACTGCAGGTATCATGCTTTTTGGTATGTCTCACATGTTTGGTGTTCTTGGAACAATCAACTTTTCAGAGATTATTCCAGCAATGGCGAACCTAACAACTGAGCAAGCTTTAATTCTTATGCCATCATTTGTACTTTTCTTTGCTGGTATTGGTTACAAAATTGCTTGTGTTCCATTTCATATGTGGTCACCAGATGTTTACGAAGGTTCTCCGCTTCCTGTTACTAACTTCTTCTCAATCGTTCCAAAGATTGCAGGGATCGTGGCAGTTGTAAGAATAACAAACGTATTCTTTGCGGGTGATGCTTCAATCGTAAGAGAATCATGGGTTGTACTACTTATGATTATCGCAGCGATCACAATGACTGTTGGAAACGTATCAGCTATCGGCCAGAGATCAGTTAAGAGAATGTTAGCATTCTCAAGTATTTCGCACGCAGGTGTTATGCTACTTGGTGTTCTTTGTATTGATGAATTAGGTTCTAGAGCGATCCTATTTTATGCAGTAACTTACTTATTTATGACACTTGTTGCTTTCTACATTACTTCTTTTGTTCAGGATCAATATGGAAACGATCACTTCGAAAGATTCAGTGGGCTAATTAAGAAGCACCCTCTAATGGCGATCCTAATGACAACTGTAATGTTCTCACTAGCTGGGCTTCCTCCATTAGCTGGATTTGTGGCTAAGTTTAATATCCTCGCAGCAATTATTGCTAAGAAGTATTACGTACTGGCTGTAATCACTGCACTAAACTCTGTTGTATCTCTTTACTACTACATGAAAGTTGTAAGACTAATGGTACTAAAAGATTCAGAGTCTGAAGAGAGCGTTACTGGATTTACTGTACCAAACCAAATCGTTATTACTGTTTTCTCAATTCCAGTGTTTTTACTTGGTATTTTCTGGGAAAAGATCTTAATGATGGCCGGTGGAGCATTAATCCTTATTAAGTAATGATGAATATCTACTTAATTATCACAGTTCTTTTTATAATTTCACTCGGGGTAGCTTTGATCTACCCCTTGTTTTTCTCACGACCAAATATTCAAACAAATCTAAGAATTAAACAAAGAGCAATCTATAAGTCTGAGATGTCTTCTCTTGTTAAAAGTGCTCTTTGGGCAATATCACTGCTTTTAATATCTTGCTTCTTTGGATCTGTAACTATTGATTATTCGAAAGAGTTCTATTCAATTTTGATCATCGCTGTTACAATTTTAGCAGTTATTCTTTAAAAGTTGGTATCAATGTTTAACTTATTAGTATTATCTTTTTTAATACTTTTAATAGTATTCGCAACATTTAAAATCTTCAAAGTCGAAGGTCTTCGTTCGATCTCTATTCAGAGATATATATCTCTCTCTAAGCAGAGTCGTAGTTATGATTTTTCATCATATATAGTAAGAGTATTTCAAATTATAATCTCTTTAATAATGTTCTTTGTGATTATTTATGATTTTGGTGAATCGAATATTCTTTACAGAAAGATATCCATTACAGAGTTGCTTTTATTTTTTACATTCGATTTTATTTGCTTAAGCTATTTAAACTTCAAAAGTATTAAGCAGAAAATTGATCTACTCTCACATATTAGATCGACACTCTACATAATCTCTACACTGATTATTATTTCGATGATTCTGCACTTCTATAGTTTAAGCCCAGTAATCTCGCAAATTATCACCAAGCAAAATCAGTTAATGTTCTTTGTTCCAAAGTGGAATGCAATAATGTTAGCTCCAGTATTTTGGATATTCATTTTGATTATTAAAGATAGTCAAAGACAGATAATTAAAAGTCCTGGCGAGTATGAGATTATTGATTACCAAAATATGATTTTGCTTTATGCAAGGCTAATGATTTACGGAGTTGTTTTGGTTCTCCTGTTTGCAGGAGGAGATACTTCACTTGGTCTGTTTGATCGGTTTAATATGAACTCATTTCAACTTGAATTACTTCAGAAATTTGTATTCTTAGTTAAATATATAGTCATGATTTATATTTTAAAGTGGACACATAATCTTACAGTTTCTAAATCACTTTCTGAGGCTTTGAAGTCCAGCCGGTTATATGTTCTTGTAACAATGCTTACATTTATTATTGTATGTGTAATTAAGGTGTATCAACTATGATCGCTATTCAAATTTTGACAATTATTATACTGGTCGCTTTTTATACAATGAAGGATTCAAAAATTTCAACTGCTCTTTCACTTGTTGGAACAATCTTGTTAGTTATATCACTCGAAAATAATTCAGAAGTTTTTATGACATACTTCTGTATCTTATCGTTGGTGTTTTTCCTTGTGCTATCTACTTTTGCACATACCTTCCCATCACTACAAGAAGAGAAGTCATTTGGTATGAATAGATATGGGCTTGTAACAAAACTGATAGTTATTATTTTACTTATTGCCTTATTGAATATTTTAAACTCGTCATCATTTAACTTCTTTGAACCTGATAAGGCCGTTGATATTTCACAGAAGCTTACAGCACAAAGATTAATTAAGATATTTGCTCCAATGCTAATGGTAATATCTATCGTTTTCTCACAGTTGAGGGATTCTAATGACTAGTACGATATTAGAATATTTTCCATATATATCTATGTTGTTAATCATTGTAACAGTACCACTTCTTTTAACGACAAGTTACAAAAAGAGAGTAAGCTCACTTTTTCAAATAATTATTATATTAGTATCGATGGTGGATAAGAAAATGATGGAAATAGGGGAAGTCTCTGAATACAGATTTCTTATTTATTTAATTCCTACCCTGGTTCTCTTTTTCTATTTTTATATCTACGCAAAGGCGAAGCTAAAAGTATGATTTATCTAATATTGTTTTTAATATTTACAGTTAGTGTCTCATTCTTAGCGAATAAGCAAAGTTTTGAGAAATATATATTTCCTGTGATCAGCATTATCTTGTTTATGACCCTAGGATTTAAAACTTGGGCAAATGAGAGCGTGACGATTGGTTTGGTTGCGATTTCAATTTATACGCTTTTTGGTTTCAAGAAAATTTCTTCACCTGCTGCAATGCTTGGGCTTGCGAGTCTTTTGGGGTCTTACCTGGGAATTTCTTTTGCAGAATCGATTGTGATGACGCTGATATTTACCAGTATCGATTATATTGCTCAAAAGCGAGCGAGAACACTTGTTCCACTGGCACTGGCTTCGTGCGCTTTAATCTTTAGTTCATTTGTTTTTAGCGTGCTTTTCGTGGTTTATGTTTTAATTTTCTTAGAGGACAAGGATACCCATTGGGCCATCTTTATGATGCTACTTTTAAGTTTAAACAACCAAATATTTTACCACTTTAAATATGCACAATTTTTAATACCAGTATTTTCTTTGGTCGCAGTCGTTTTATACAATCATAAAAAGAATAATAATCTACAAATATTTACAATCTCATACTTTAGTTTGTTGAGTTTAAATGAATATAATGCTGTATTGCTACTTTGTACGACATATTTTGTATCAGTTTCGGTTTTTGAGTTATTAAGACTTGAGCTTAAGAGAAATGATTTTACTAAATTCAAGGCTATAGATCTTGCGAAGAATATGTCATCTCTTATAAATCCTTGTGTAATAATCTCATTAGGTCTTCTTGCTGATCATGGAATGGCCCTAGGCTTGGTTGTTCTAGTGCTTGCAATAATGAATATAAAGAGGGTTAAGTCATTTGATATCAAGGCTTATGACTTCTACATAACATGTATGATTAGTTTCTTAATTCTTATTACTATCCTACAACCATATACAGAAGGTTTTTATGCCTTTGGTTTTTCTAAAAAATACGGAGTAAGTTTCTTCTACAAGAGTTTGTATCTTCCGTTTCTTTTACAAATCTTTTTCTTGTTCTCGGGTGCTCTTTGGAATTATTTTAAAATCGATAAGACAAGATTTAAGTCACTACTTGTACAATATGAGATTGTGAATAGTTATAGACATCGATATTTGAATGAAAGCTTGGAAAGAACATTTAATTCTGAAATTAGAATGCAACCTATATCATTTAAACCATTCCCAAAAGCGAAGCTTCCATTTGGTGATGCATGGTCTCTTTTGTCATTTTTTGCTGTTTTATTTCTTGCGATAAAACTGGTGGTTAGTCTATGAAAAAGACTTATTTAATCAAGAGTATAATAGTCTTAATGTATGCCATAGTTTCATTGATTGTATTTACTTTTATGAATATCAATGAGGCTAGTAAGTTGGCTCTTGTTGAGTATTATGGAATTCTTAAGAACTTTGATTTTGCACTAGCTGTAAATATTAATACGATTCTTTTTCTTCCTTTTGTTCCAATCTACTTCATTAATGGACCATTAAAAAAATTTTTACTGGCTTCAGTTTTTGCAGTGTTTTTATTACTGACTTTTAGTGGCTGGTTGTATGTTGTGTTAGCTATTGCGGTTGTTGATCAGCTAGAAAATTTTGGGAAAGTACAAGTATATAAAAACTTATTGATGCAGATAATTCTCGTGGTTGGTATGAATATTATGTTCGGCCAAGATCTAAAGTTGTCTTTAGTTTACATAAGCGCGATTTACTTACTGCTAATGAAGAGGAATATCCTTATTGATTTTATCTTTGCTGTTTGGTTAATCAATATAAGCTTCACTCCAGTTGAATACTGGATTTTATTACCATTCTTGGCCATTACGATATTCAAAGAATTAGTTCTAACGAAGTCTAGTGACTATATGCGAGCAATTTTTTGGGCCTTCTTATTACTTGGAGTTGCTAAAGAGTGGATTGCTTTGTCATTCTTAATTCTTCTGATCTCCTCAAAGAGAAATGAGCTTGGCCTGACGACAAGGGTGATGAATACGCTTTCGATTGTGTTTATTACGTTCTCTTTAGTATTATTAAATTTTCCGAATGAATTGAAAATTTTTATCTGTGGTGGCTTACTAGCATATTTATTTGCGAAAGAGACAGAGGTTGAATATGGATATTGAGTTTTACTCTTTATTTCTTTGTTACCCATTAATGCTTTTATTACAGAAAGTATTCTCTGGACATGAGAGTATTAAAAGAGCATTCTTAAAAGTTGCTCCTTGGCTCTTACTAGTTATCTTTCACTTACTTTTCATTCCTTATATGGTGAGAAATAGTGAATACATTCTCTTAACAATTCTTTCTTCAATTTATTTATTTGCTGTGCATGAAAACCGTACAACCCTATCATCAATCTTTAGAGATTTTACGATTTTTTGGATGTCGGCTACTTGTCTTACCGTTTTCTTAAAATTCTCGAATGCGATTTACTTGATTGGTATTCTTCCAATATTTGCAATGAAACAGGATTCAATTAGATCTACAACTCGCTCACTTTTGTGGATTGTTTGTATATTTTTAATGTTACTTATATCTGAGATTGATGTCGGGAAAGGTCTATTCATTAAGGAATATTTCCTTGAGATATTATTTCTCCTTATATTTATATTTTTCACTAACATTAAAAGTGGAAATATTAGATCACTACAATACTATGTTTTAACTCTCGGGTGTTTTAATTCATTGATCACACATTACTCATATATTCCTTATACTTTTAAGTATATTTTTATTGGGGTACAAGTGTTTACCCTGCTACGATTCTACGTAGAAAAAAGAGTTCAGAATCTGATTCTTACCACACTGTGTTTTACAATCTTAATAATCCCTTCAATATCTGCAATTTCTAATCTACAGATTTGTTTGATGATTTATGTCGGTTTTATGGTGATGAAAGAGTTCATTAAGAATGTTCAAATTCAGCGTTATGTACAGGTAATCTTGAGTACATTTGTAATTTATTTAGTTTTTGCAGGTATAGAAAATATCGATATGCTAACTAAATTTTCTGGATTTATCTTAATTGTAAATATTTTGATAGCAGGCTATCAAAAGCTCATGATATCAGATACTTTTGTCCATTCTTGATTTTTATGCGCACTGCAAAGATAATGGGATGGTATGAAAAAATACCGCGTAAAAAACGATGATGGTAGAATCATTGGCCCATTGCTTTTAACTGACCTTGTACAATTACAAGAGCAGAATGAAATATCAGCAACAAGTTTGTTTCAGGTTTTTCCTCTAGGTGACTGGGATAATATTTCTAATTTTCAAGAGATCAAAAAAGCATTTTCAGAAAAAAAGGAAGAAGATTCAACTCGTACTATTACAGAACAGGTCGAACAGCCATCACGCCCAGCTGAAGATGCAACTGAATTTAGAGAGTTTAAGTTTGACCGTCGAGTAAATAATCTTGTCGACTATGGAGAACTTGAAAGGCGTCATAAAGTTGAAAAAGAAAAAATTCGTGAAGCGGAAGAGAAAAAAGAAGTAGAGCTTGAGAAAACGCGAATTGTTAAATTACCAGATGTTGAAAGCGTAGAAAAGACAAGAATAGTAAGAAGAGATGACCTCGTTATGGATGATAACGAAGGAGCGGCTGATGAACCTGAAAAGTCAGATGCTCCTGTTGTGGGAAAAAAAGAAGTTGTTCAACCCCCAGAGGAAAAGATAGACGTTAATGAAAAGACGATGATGGTAAGTCTGAATGACCTGATGCCAGCAGTACCAAAGAAGGATGATTATAGAGATCTCGAGAAAGAGTTACTTGTCATTGAAAAACAAGAAAAAATAAAAACTAGATCTGCCAAACAGGGCGCTAAGAAAGCTAAGAAAACAACAGTTGAACCGATCAAAAACAAAAAGAACCTTTCTATAATTTTATTTGTAATCGTCTCTCTAATATTTTTACTCCCAGATAGTAATGAAAAAGAAGAAACTGTATTTAGGCCTAAAATTCAATTTCCTATTGTGGCAAAAATTGAAAACACACAACTAGCTAAGCAAGATTTTGAAAAAGGACTTAAGCTATATCAAAAAGATAATTATAAAGATATTGTCGCTGCCTCATTATTATTTAATAAATCACTGGTAAATAAGTTCAGAGGGAATGAAGCACTTCCATATCTCATAATTTCGTATTCTGAGTTACTTCCAGCTGCTCAAAATCAAATTGAGTATGGAAAAGTTTTAAATCAACTAATTACGATTGCAGGGCCAGCAGTCTTGAGTGATTCGAATGTCGCTCTCGGGGCAGCAAACTATTTTGCAAACTTTAATAAAAAGCATACCGCTGTAACAATTCTTGAAAGATATCTAAGACTTAATAGACCTACTCCTAAAGTATATGCCAAGTATCTTTCGCTGTTGATTGATATTGGTGATTTTGTAAAGTCGAAAAGTGCATTTGAAAAACTAGAGAAAGCACCTAAGTCAGATGTAGACGTTATAGAAGCGATGGGGAAATATCTTATCCTAAATGAGCAGCCAGAAAAGGCATTAGAGCTTTATAAGCAAAGTCATGAAAAATTTAAAGATAACCTTAGATTCTTAGCGATATATGGAAATGTCTTATTAAAGCTTAGGGATATTGAAACACTAAAACCACTTACTGTTATATTATTAGCAAAGAAAGGTGGAGGATCTCCAATTATCTACGCACAGGCTCTAAAGTTTATGGGCTATATTCAAATTGCGCAGAATAAATTCAAAGAAGTTCCTAAGTACTTCAAAGCATCACTTGAGCTCTATGATTCAAGAGAGCTTAAGGAAGTTCTGGCTACATTAGATGTCGGTGGAGATAAGATTGGCGAAGAAATCATTACTAAAAGTAAGATTGATCTATTAATTACCAAATCAAAACGAGAAGTGAGTCTTTTGAATTGGGAGAAAGCTTTTCAGTATGCGATTCAAGCGAGTGACTTGAGTGAAAGTAATCTTGATGCAAAGCTTTATCTCGCAGAACTTCAGTCGAGAAGAGGGTATTATAACTCAGCTATTAGTACATTAAGTAAACTTAGAGAATACTATCCATTAAATATTGATGTAAATTATGAATTGCTTATGGCCAACTTAAGAGCTTACCGCGTCGGTGAAGTTAAGAGGCTTATTCAGAGTTTCTCTACAATTAAAACATTTCAGGATTCTTTTGAATACCTCGCTGTTCTTGGTCATTATTATAACTTAATTGGAAACGATAAACTTGCCTTTGATCGATATCAAGGAGCTTTACAGAAGAATCCTCTTCGAGATGATATTTACTTTGAAATGGCTAAGATTGCTTTCTCTTTGAAGAAGTTTGCTCGCTGTAAGGAATTCCTTGGAGAGGCGATGAAGCTTGATCCATTTAATTATGACTATAAGATTCTATATTCTCGAGTGATATTTGAAATGGATGACGTTACAACAGCAATAGGTTATCTACGTAACGAATTAGAGAAGTCAGTGGATAATCCAAAGCTTGTTGGACAAATTGCAATTTTTTACTTTAGGGATCAAAATTTTGCTGAATACAAATTGTATCGTGAAAAACTAGAGCGACTTTCGAAATCTGACGAGTCACTTTATGAATATCTTGTTGAGTCAGCAGAATTAGAAAAAGACTTTAAGGCGATTGTTGAAAATGCAGAAAAGTTGCTACTTGTAGCACCTGGAAAAATTGATATAAGGATGAAGCTAGCATCAGCTTATACTGAACTTGGTAAATACTCAGATGCGATAAGAATTTTAAACTCAGTTGAAGAGAGACTTAGTGCTTATCCAAGAGTTAATTACTACAAAGCTAATATTTTCCTAAAGCAAAATGATTTAAAATCAGCAGAAGAGGCCGCTAAAAAAGAAATTGAAGTTAATTCTGGATCACATCTTGGTTACTACATTCTTGGAAAGATATACATGCAGGCTAAAGACTATACCGAGGCAAAGAAGAGCTTGGAAAAGTCGATACAGATCAAGCCAGACTTTTATGAGTGCTTACTTGAGCTAGGTGAATTAAAAGAGAAACAAGGGCATTTTGCAGCTGCTAGAGAGTTATACCTGAGAGCATTAAGGCAGAATGATCTTGATCCTGAATTGCATAAGAGACTTGGATTTATCTATAAAGAAATTGGACAAGGTCAAATGGCCATCGAACAATTTAAAACTTATTTAAATTTAAACCCTGCAGCACAAGATCGAGCAAAAATTAACAGAATTATTCTTCAATTGCAGTAATTCGCTTGACAACTTTTTGTAATAGTTTTATTAATTTAGGACTTGCTTTTTTTAGCAGCTCTTTTAAAATGTTTTTACGTCATTTATATGCGGAGGATTGGCTGAGTGGTCGAAAGCGGCGGTTTTGAAAACCGTTGACTCGCAAGGGTCCGCAGGTTCGAATCCTGTGTCCTCCGCCATTTTTTTTTCATATAATTATACAAGTTGTTGGAGACGTGGCCGAGTGGTCGAAGGCAGCACCTTGCTAAGGTGTCGTACGGGCAACTGTACCGAGAGTTCGAATCTCTCCGTCTCCGCCATCTATAAAAAAGCTAGGTTCTGCCTAGCTTTTTTTTTGTTCTAGTCTCAACCTCACATTCATAGACTTTCATTCTAAACACCATTAAAATTACGCATGATACAAATTTTATATGGATTTTAAATGAAAAAGATTCTCATCCTAATGCTTTTGGCATTCTCTAGTTCTGCACAATTATTTTACTCGTTCCCTACGAATTCACAGAGCTCACCTTCAATAAAATGGAAAAAAATTGAAGATGCGCATTTTAAAATTATATATCCAGACTATATTGAAGCAGATGCTGATTATGTTTATTCACTACTCGATCATTATCGATTGATTGAAGGTGAGTCATATGGAATTACGCCTCCATCGATGCAATTTATTATACGTCCCGAAATGTCACAGCCGAATGGATTTGTAACTAGAGGACCATTTAGATCAGAGTTCTTTGCTTCTTCAAGCTTCAATCCTTTTATCGGTGGGCTTGATTGGTATCATGCTTTAGCTGTACATGAATATAGGCATATTGTTCAATATCAGGCATTAGATTCTGGTGGTTTTAAATTTTTCAAAATGTTATTCGGTGATAATGGTCTAAGTCTTTTAACTTTTTGGACAACATCAGCTTGGTTCTTTGAAGGTGATGCCGTTTGGACTGAAACTAAATATACAGACGCAGGACGAGGGCGATCTCCTCGCTTTATGGCGTATGCCAGAGCATTAGTAGAGGCCGGAAAATTTCCTACATTAGATCAGTTATTAGCAGGCAGTTATACACAACCATATCCAAATCACTATGTGTGGGGGTATCTGTTGATAACGAGAGCAAGAAAAATCTATGGTGATGAAATTTGGCAAATGATTATCCCAAAGATCACACGAAGAGGTTATAACCCTTTTGCCATTTATACCGCCTTCGAAGTTGTAACAAAGAAAAACTTTAATGAATTTTATGAGGAAACTATAGCAGAACTCGTCAAAAAATGGCCTCCTAAGAAAGTTACTGAAAAAGAGTATGAAATAGATTCTTATCCGATCCCAACTAAAGATGGATTATATTATTTAAAATCGACGATGAATGATCTGAGAGCTCTTTATTTAAATAAGTCTGGAAAACCAGAAAAAATAAAAGAAATCAATATAGAAACAGGTCTATCAAAAATCGATTATAACGAAAATAGGATTGTTTATACGAGAAACCAGCCAGATAGTCGTTATGCGTTTAAAGGCTTCTCAGACGTTTATATATATAACATCAAAGAAGATCGAAATACACGAATAACAAATGGAAAGAGGTTATATCACCCAAGCTTTGGATTAGATGGCAAAACGTTTATGGCCATTGAATTTACAAGCGATAATAAATGGATACTAGCAAGATACAATTTAAATGGAGATTACTTAGGGGAAATTTCTCACCAAGGTAGAATTTATGAGGCCATTTATTTTAATGACCAAATTACATATATTAGCGCGGATAAAGAAGGCTATCGCTCAATTTACATTGGGGATAAAAGGATCATTTCCAGAACAAGAAATAATATATTTAACTTAAGCACAGATGGAAACGATCTTATATTTGAATGTGATCTTAATGGGCGTGTGAATATTGTTAGATATGATATAAAAACTGGCGAATTCTATTCTTTGACAGGTCTGGATGAAGATGCTTTCGAGGGGCGAGTTTTTAATGGGAATTTGTTTTACGTAAAACAAACAGCTTTTGGAAAAAAAGTTGCAAAAAAAACAGCTCTTGGTATCAAAATATCAAAAAACAAATTAGAAACTGATTATCTCTCTAAAGATGATTACTCTGATAATTATTTACAATCTAAACCAGTAGTTCAGAAGATTGCACAGAAGCAAAATATAGAACACAAAGATTACGGAAGAATGGAAGATTTTTTGAGACCTCATTCGTGGTCATTCTTTGGGGGGCGAGGGTTAATGCTGACGGGGATATTCAAAAATTACTTAGGTGATAATACTGCAGATCTTTCCATTGGTCGAAACTCTGAGAATGGTAAGCCAATCTTTGGAGGAAATTATTTCTTTATGAAATATTATCCAATTTTTGGAATCGGTGGACTTTATGAGGATAGAGAAGAAGATTTTCAAGGCGCAAAGAATAAGTGGGCGGAAACATCTATTGTTCCAAGTATTACTCTTCCATATGTCGACAGATTTGGGTTTTACAATTTAAAATTGCTCGTAACCGGAGTTGCAAGAGCAATAAAAGTTACTAATGACCTTAATACTGCAGATTACGAATTACAGAATGATAGAGTTCTTGAGAAGGTAGGACAATTCTCTTTTAGTTTAACAAAAGACAAAACTTGGCGAAGAATTTTTCCAGTGTGGGGAATTGATTCATATATTAAATATGTTGATGCTGATTTGAAGAGAGGTCGCGATAGTAGATTAGTAGATATACAAGCAGATATTTATATACCAGGCATATTTACAAATGCAGGGCTTAAGATGTCTTATAAAAGAATTAAGCAGGAAGATTCAGCTAGTGCTTATCGAATTAGCCTTAGTCAGTCATTGACGGCAGATTATAAATATTCTCGTGGATTTAATTATTTTTTCTTTCCAAATTTTGAAATTTATAGATTTGACTATAGCTTCCCTGTTGTTAATACTGAGCTTCGTTTGTTGGGAGATTGGTTATACCTAAATAGAATCACTGCTAATTTTTTCTATGATAAAACTAAATTCTTTTCAAAGAATTATTTTGTACCAGATAACAAAGAAAGTAATGGTCTTGAAATCGGACTTGAAACAAATATTATGAGAAAATTACCTCTTAAGTTGATGATGAGTTATATTCATCCACAGGGTTCTGATAAAAGATTATATGAGTTTTCAGTAGGATCATATGGAGAATTTTAAAAATAATAAAAACATCTTTTGGACTGCCGTCATTATTATCGTGACGGCATTTTTTAGTTCAGGATTTCTTCATCCAGATGAGCACTATCAAATTTTAGAATTGTTACAGCTAAAAATATCGAGTTGGCCTAGGCCTGATCTACTTAATTGGGACTTTCACGAAAAAATTAGACCCTGGTTTCAAACCTATGTTTATTATCTTCTAACGAAGATCTTATTCTTAGATGATCCGTATATCATCGCTTTTATCATTCGTGTGTTTAATGGTGTATTGGGTATAGTATCAGTGCGTCTTCTTTTAAATGAGTTCGATTCAAAGAATAAGAATAGTTTACTTATTTACTTTCTACTCTGGTTTGTTCCGTTCTTATTTGTCAGAACTAATTCGGAATCATTATCAACAAGTTTGTTTTTGTTTGGAGCATACTTTCATCATAGAGGTAACAAGGTTTCAAATAAGATGATTTCTGGAATACTTTTTGGGGCGAGTTTTTTAGCGAGATATCAAATGGGTGTTCCTGTTTTCTTTGTTAATATTTGGGAGTTATTTAAAAAGAAAAATTATAAAGAATTTATTGTTCATTCAATCTTCATTGGTATCGCTATAATAATCGGTATTATTGTTGATTATTGGGGATATGGTACATTCAATCTCTCTTTTTGGAATTACTTTAGAGAAAACATTCTTCATTCGAGAGCTTCAGGTTTTGGAACGTCGCCATTTTATTATTATTTCTTTATGCCGATATTTAAAGGAGGAGTACTTATTCCTCTCGTTATTTGTTATGGGATTTATCGCTATCATCGCGAGCATAAACTCAATTTCTGGGTGATTGCCTTTTGGTCATTCTTTATTATCCATAGTCTGATACCACATAAAGAAGTAAGATTTATTACATTTAATTTTCTTATTGGTTCTTTGATGGCATTGCCATACATATCAGAACTTCTTAGGGGAAAATATTCAAAAATATTCAAGTCGCTAATTGTATTAAATTTTCTGATTATGATTAGAACTTCACTATTCCCAGCGAATTCGTATATGAACCTATATAAATATATGTACGATAATAAAATTGATCGCATTGGTGTTTACACAGATCAGGCAGATAGGCATTTTGGATTTTCCATGCCATTTTATCAGAGAGATTTAATTAAAACATTTGGTGTGGTAGATGCAAAAAAACTGAATGCAGGATTTTATCTATCCACAAAGTATAAAGAGTATGATGATTTTGCTTCTAACGCCAATTGTGTTCCCAAGTTTAAATCATATCCAAATTGGATAACTTTTTTTAACATAGGCAATTGGCTTTCTAGGTCATCCTACTTTGTTGTTTGGAAATGTGACTAGAGAAGATCTTGAACAATTTCCTGTGGTATTGCTTTTGAGCAATCGTTTTTATCTACTATGGCTTGCTTGTGATTCTCATCCTTGCAAGTCCCATAATTCTTCCCAGGTATAAAGTCACAGTAAGAACCGGCATAGATTGTAAAGCAACGCTCTTCACATTGATTCTTTCCAGTTGATACTAGATAACATGCTGTAGTTTCATCTGTTAAAGATTGACACTGGCCATGTGAAAGACAAAATCCTCCTGCGAAGATGTTGCTGGTAAAGAAGAGTGTTAATCCCAAAGTTAAGTTACGTAGCATAATTAAGAACTCCTAATAATGTGTATACTTGTCTTATCGGCAGAAATTACCCAACTTTAATTTGGAATAACTGTGCAAAATACTTTCGTCGGATAAAGAAAAAAATACCGTGACCACTATTGGGTTGTAATCATTTAAAATAAATATAAATTAATTAAGCAAAATAACGGGAACAAATTGAACTTCTTTAAAGATAGCTCACTTTCATTCAAAACACTCTTGATTACTTGGACGATTACAAGTGTGTTTACAATTATATTTACTGCTCTTCAAATCTACTATGAATATCGTGGTGAGAGGAAAGAGCTCTTTAATACATACACTATTATTAATGACCTCTATGTTGCACCGATTTCAGAAAGTTTGTGGATTATGAATAAGAGCATAATTAAAACACAGGCAAACAGTTTATTAGGTTACCCATTTGTTTCGTATGTAAAAATCTATGATGATTCTTCGACTTATTTCGAGGGAGGGTCAATCATAAATTCTGAAGTTAAGGCATTTAATCTAAAATACTCTAATGAAAAAATTGGTATTTTAGAAATAGCCCTTGATGATACAGGTTTAAATCAAAAATTCTTAAAACGCGTAATGGTGACGGTAATTATTCAAGGAATAAAAGCTCTTGTCGTTTGTATTCTTCTCTTCTTTACTTATGAATTGCTTATCACAAGAAGTTTACGTCGTGTTAGTCGCTATCTAATTTCTAATCCTGAAGCAACGATGAGAGGAGAAAAAATTCCATTTGATTTTGATAGAGAAGACGAGATTGGAGTCCTTGTTCGAAACCTTAACAGCTTCATTGAATACATCCATGGATTGAATAAGAACTTGAAAGAGTTAAATGATAGTCTCGAAAAGAAAGTTGACGAGAGAACTTATGAACTTAAAGAGAAAAATAGACAATTGCTTTCTGCCATTGATGATCTTGAAAGAGCACATAGCCAGATTGCAATGAGTGAGAGAATGGCCTCTCTCGGTAAAATGACAGCAGGTATAGCTCATGAGATTAAGAATCCTGTTTACATTATTGTAAACTCAGTGTCGTTAGTGCGTGAGTTATTAGACGATATGCTCGCAGAAGTTCCTGAAGACGTTAAAGCAAAAATGGATTTAACAATTGTTGATGATATCAAAGATTTATGTAGCCGCTCAGAGGTATCATGCGAGCGTGTTGGAAATATTATTAATTCAATGCTTTCTTTAAGTCGTACAAATGAAGATGAGAAACTTGCTGTTAATCTTGGTGTTCTTGTTGAAAAGGCGGTTCAGTTTGCTTACGATGCGACAATGGCCAAGAACATATTTCAATGTGAGCTCGAGCTTGATCTTCCAAGAAAATTTGATGGAGTGAGCGTTTATAAAACAGAACTTACCCGTGCATTAATTAACATATTCGATAACTCATTTTATTCGATGTTTAAGAAGTATAGCGAAAATAAGAAATCAACTTCTGTATTAACGGTTAAGTTATCAAGTGATGATAAGCAGTATGTGATTCAGATTAATGATACTGGACTTGGTATCCCTGATGAAGTTCTTAAAAATATGTTTTATCCATTTTTTACAACGAAACCTGCAGGAGAGGGAACCGGCTTGGGGATGTCGATTTCTTTTGATATAATTAAAAAGCATGGTGGTGACATCAAGGTTGAATCTGAAGTCGGTACAGGAGCACGTTTTATTATTACGCTGCCGAAAGGAGGAGTTGCCTAGTGAGTGTTGATATAGTTTTTATTGATGATGAGGAAGATATTCTTAATCTGGTAAGGTTAAGGTTTAGAAAACTTTCGAAAGTTGAAGGAGTTAATATTCATTTATTCTCAAATTCTCCAGATTTCGAAGACTACATAAAAACCACGAATGCTGAAATAGTGTCTGTTATTACAGATATTAACATGCCAAATAATAAGGTTTTGAAAACACTTGAGGGAGAGCGTTCAAGATTTAGGTTTTCATTAACATATCTGTGTTCAGCATATGACCAAAGTGATTATCAAGAAATGATAAGTGCGCATAGCATAATTCATTTTTTTAAAAAACCTCTTAATATTGAGAGTATTCGTGATAAGATTTTAGGGGACTTAGCCGAAAGGGGTGTTAAAATTTAATTGACATTGTGCCCTAGAGACAATATAAATTCAATTCAATGCACTCGTAGCTCAGCTGGATAGAGTATTTGACTACGAATCAAAAGGTCGCAGGTTCGACTCCTGCCGAGTGCGCCATTCACCTTGGACATCCAAGGTTTTTTTATATCTACTTTTCAAGGTCAGCCCATGGAAACAATAGACTTAAGATTTAAAGGTTACGCTTCATTAGTAGGTGAGGATAAATTCGCTCGCGTTGCTAATTCTAAAATTTTAATCATTGGCCTTGGTGGTGTTGGAACTTGGACAGTTGAATCTTTGGCCCGCAGTGGGGTCGGTACAATTGCTCTTGTTGATCTTGATGATATCTGTGTTTCAAATACTAACCGTCAAGTTCATGCACATGAAGGTAATTACGGAAAATTTAAAATCGATGCACTTGAAGAGAGAATTAAGTTAATTAATCCTGACTGTAAAGTTATCAAGCATCATTGCTTCTTCAATAAGAAGAATGTTGATGAAATTTTTTCTAATCCATATGATGTCGTCATCGATGCCATGGATAGTGTTGGTGAAAAATCACTTTTAATCAATACTTGTTATACAAAAAATATTCCAGTTATTTGCGCTGGTGGTGCCGGTGGTAAAGTTGATCCACGTGCTATCGAAATTCAAGAGCTAGGGAAGACTAAGAATGATATGCTTCTTAAAAATGTAAGAAAGAAGCTTAGAAAAGATTATCGTTTTCCTATTGGGCGCGCTAGGGCTAAGGTTCAGTGTGTTTATAGTCATGAGCTTGGAAAACAATTTGAAGTATGTGAGATTGAAAAGTCGACTGTTAAGCTCGACTGTGAAGGCGGACTTGGTTCAGCAGCTCATATTACAGGTATTTTTGGACTTATGCTTAGCAGTCTCGCTCTTGAGATTTGTTTAAAAGACAAAGATGAGAACGAAGAAGATTAGTCAAAAATTTCCACTTCGCCCAAAGACATTTAAGAGTGTAAAATAGTCTTATGTTTATAGGCGTATCAAAAATTAAATTTAAAGATGAATTCGATCGCGTGAAGATATTTTTCATTCTTCATTCTTTTCTATTTATATTAGCAAAAATTCTAGAACTCTTTACTCATGAGTTTAGTTTTATATCATTTATTGGATTTGTAGCTTGGCTTGTTTACTATAGATTTTTCTATCGTATGCTTAAATTTTTACATTACTCATTTTGGACTATGCTCTTTATTTCATTGGCCGTCATATTTTCCGATATGTTTACGTCTTTGATAACATATGAAGATATATCTTTATTCTATTTATACTTACTCTCATTTGTCGCAATTATTTTGTCTGCGTACTTTGTCCATTCTCCAATTTTTTATCCAATTGTAAGTTGGTGGGAATATGATTTTAGATATCGTAATGATCTTGAAGCAAGAGTAGTTATTGGAGAAGAGGAATTTACTGCAAGATTAGTTGACCTTCGTCGCAGCGCCGGCGGCCTATCACTTTTTAAAGATTTAGACATCGGCACAAAGATTGTCATCAAGCTTGAAGACAATCAATTTAGCGAATCACTTCATGGGGAGATCGTTTCTAAGCGCCGTCATACTCTGGGGCGTCCATTTACATATGGGATTAAGTTTCGCTTTGAAGAAGAAGATGATAGAAAGAATTTTATTAAGTTACAAAAGTTTTGGACTTTTGAACGGAAGTCGAAGCAAAAAGAAAAGTTTTCTCTATGATCGAATTAAAGAATGATATTTGGAATATGAGGATTGCCCTTGAAGAAGCTGAAAAGGCTTATCGTGAGGGTGAAGTTCCTGTTGGTTGTGTAATTACAAATTCATCTGGCGAGATAGTCGCCAAAACTCATAACACTAAAGAGACAAATAAGGTTGCTACTGAGCATGCTGAAATCTTGGCTATCGTTGAGGCCAGTAAGGCACTTGGCGAATGGCGACTGACTGACCATGATGTCTATGTGACGCTTGAGCCGTGTCCTATGTGTCTTTATGCTTTGATGCAAGCTAGGGTCTCAAGAGTTATTTTTGGGGCTTATGATTCTAAGGGGGGAGCAATCTCTTTAGGGTATGAGTTTCAAAAAGATAAGAGGTTTAATCATTCTTTTGATATCATGGGTGGCGTAGAACATTTTCAGTGTTCAAAAATTCTCTCTGACTTCTTTCGCGAGAGAAGAACTCTTTATAAATCTAAATTTTAGTTGTATTATCTTGTGAATCTCATTTACGGAGAATTGGCCTAAGCTTTGCGGCGAAATACCAAAGGTGTTTCAGACGCAATGCCTGCACCCACTTTTGAAGTGAAGGTTATTCGAGAGGAAAGCGTTTATGCTTTCCGGTTCGCTAGGTGCAAAAAAGCTTTTTATTGCTCTTTGTTTTTTAGATTGCGGAGAATTGGCCGAGTGGTCGAAGGCGCACGCTTGGAAAGCGTGTATACCGAAAGGTATCGAGGGTTCGAATCCCTTGTTCTCCGCCATTCCTCTTTATTCACTAAATTCGCTTTTCAATATGTTACGGCAGCACTAACGTTTGCCTTCTCTCGCTGAAAGCTTTCGCTTTCAGTATTCTCCGCCATTTTTCTATATTTTCCATATCAACAAACATATCAAACGGTTTTTTGTAATCATAACGAACACTTGCATCTTCTATGACAGGGTTCGATAGTACCAAACTAATGAGTTCTCGCTTTTCTTCATTTTCCATGTGAGGAAAGATTTCGGCCGCACTATTGGCAATCTCCATCAACTTTACCCCTTCCATCATGTAAGCAGTATTAGAGCGTCTAAGAGCATCAATCTCTGTTGCAATCTCATCTTGCTCAGCTTTGTACTCTTGGTTTCTTCTTTGCCAATCAGAGAGTTCGATAATGCCCTCAAGTTTATCTTTGTAGAGTCTGTCGATATAAGTCTCAAGAGTCTTTTACCAGGCCGTGAGTGTTTTACCTTAGCTTCACGAAACTCTTTCTCTTCCTTGGAACTTTTTCTTTTAAAGTCGTATCGAGCTATAAAGTTAAATGCTTCTTTAAAATCGCTATTGGCCATACCTTTGTCGTATTTATCAACTAGATACTAAGTATCATAGTTAAAATCTTCATCGTTTAATGAGTTATAGCAAAAGCCAGTATAATAAGTGAAATAAATGATGAAGATAGCGTTGTCCCAGAATCTACTGTGATGCTCTTTTAACATTCTTGATAGGAGAAAGGTGTAAATCATTGCGTATTCTCTTGTGCCACCTTTTAGAAAAGGCTAGCTTGTAAGTTCTTTGAACTTCTTAAACGCTTCTTTCTTTTCTTCGCTATCTTCTATTCTTTTGAACTTTTTGGATAAATCGTTGGACCACTTTTTGAGTTCTAATATTTTATAAGAGTGAAAGTTATAAAAACAAAACTGGTATAAGTTACTTGCTCGACTAAGAATGTCATCACCATACTTTAATCTAAGTTGTTTGATTTTTGAGAGTATGACTTTAGGTTCTTTAGCAAGTTTACGAGGCATTATTATTCAACAAAAGAGTCGAGGATCTTAAATACTACATTATAACCATCACTTGCTTCAATACTAACTCTACATCGCTCACCAATGGTATGCATCGGAATGGTGTGGGAGCAATCAAATTCTGAAATAACAGGATATGGTCTTTTCCCAATAATTTCTAAAAGTAACTCATTCAAATCAAATGGTGCACCTTCGTTATTTGGCATTTCAACTTTTCCCATTACAAGACCTGTAATTTTATCGAATACCCCCATGATTTGAAGTTGTCTCAAACTTCTTTCTTCTTTTGACCAAGGGGCTGACATCTCTTCTATAAGTAGTATTTTTCCTTCTATGTCTGGAAAGTAGTCTGTTCCAGCGGAACTCATAAGTGTGTTTAGGTTTGCGACAACAATTTCACCCTCAACTTCACCAGAGTTTAAGACCTTCCAACCCTTATTTTCATTCCATTCTCTTGGGATATTCTTCCAGTCACCATTTGACCAGTCTCTAAAATGATTACTCCACCTATGAAATGGCTTAATCTCTCTCGTCTTATTATCATTTTCCATAGAGGCAGTTAGAAATGACTCTATGCTTTCTTCAATACCATTCGGGTATTCACCAAACCATGTCATAATAGCTGGGCCATATAGTGTTTTAAGCCCTGAATACTTTAAGATTGAAAGGTGAAGTGACGTTACATCACTGTAGCCACATATTACTTTTCGCTTTTCTCTAATTAAATCGAAGTCAAGGAATGGAATCATACTATTTGAGTTCATTCCACCAATCGTTGAGATTAGTGCCTTAACTTCATCGTCTCTAATAAGGTCCATAAACTCTTTAGCCCTATCTTGTGGTGAACCTGAGCGATAACCTTGAGATGCTCTATTTTCTGTTAAAAAACCTAATTTAACTTTAAACCCGAGTTTCTCTATATTTTTAATACCATTTAAAAACAGTTCTTCATTTGCACAATAAGCTGGTGATGATGGAGTGAAGATTCCTATTGTGTCACCTTTTACAAGTTTTAAAGGTTTAATCAAATCCATTATAAATTCTCCCAATAATACAAATCCTCTAATAACTCTTTACCACCAATCTCATCTATTTTTTCAGTACCTTTTAATCCTCCCATTCCTTGATAGAAGTTCACTGTTGAGTTGTCTCTAAGAACCCATAAGTACATATCTTTCATAGAATCTTTCTTTAATGATTCTGACAACTTTTGGAACATGGTCTTGCCAATCTTCTTTCCTTGATGACTTTTAAGAAGGTAAATTGCGCAAAGTTCGCCTTCATACCCATGTTCTTTTTCTCTGGCTTCACCACCATTAACAAATCCAACAATTTCACCATTTACTTCGGCTACAAAAGTATATTGTTTTGCTGTATTACTAGAAATGATGTTCTCCCACATCTCTTGTCTTTTAGCTTTAGAAAGAGTTGATAGGTATGAGTCAGGAACAATTCCTGTATATGTCTCTATCCAAGAATCAACATGGACTCTGGCGATTCCACTCGCATCCTGAACATTCGCTTCTCTAATTAAAAATTCCATAAATTTCTCCTATATATGGAATATCAGAGCATAGCCAAAATGTCACGGTGCAACTAAGCAGGACGGCTTAATTTGGACTCAGCTTTTTTGATAATAGGCCTTATTAGCGTTTTTGATTTTGGATTGTGGTCAAGAAGTCTCTCTAGTGATGATAGGTGACCAAGTAGCTCACCACGAGATACTGACTTAGATTCAACCTCTTTTTTAATTAAATTGACTCTCTTGCTTAAACTTAACCCTTCATCTAGCATGTGCAGGATTTTATCGGCGAGTTTCATAGGACCCTACCTTGGAGTAGCTTTTGATTTTTAGTGACAAAGAGTTCACGGCAAACGGTTCGAAATTCGTCCACTTTGCCCCGCCATTCCTCTTTATTCACTAAATTCGCTTTTCAATATGTTACGGCAGCACTAACGTTTGCCTTCTCTCGCTGAAAGCTTTCGCTTTCAGCTGTTCAATTATGAAACACTTAATATGCCATTTTTGAAATTCTAGAAAAAGTAACTGTTTAAAATCAAGACTTTACATAAATGAAATAAATCACCTCTTTGCATTGATTCTTCGTGTGTTGCCAATTCATAGCAACTCGTGTTGCACTAATAGAAGGGAGAGATTTATGTTGAGTTCAAAGTTTATTTTATTAATAAGCATAGTGTTTAGTACGCAAGTTTTTGCGGCAGACGATTACATGTATTTCCTAGTTGATTCGATGAAATTAACTAAGGCCCAAACTGACTCGAGGCTTGAAGGACTAACAGTTGCCAAAAAGATTCTCGTTCTTATGGATGATAATGAAGTTGAAATTGATGTGGGCCCGGATAGAGTTTTCGAAGCCAAGACATTTCTAGAGAATGATAAATTTACATTTTATAAAGATGGAATCAAGTTTGCGACACCATTGGGTTCTTCAAATCCTGTTCTACAAATTACTCATCTCGATATTGAGCAAGCTGAAGTAGAACTTGCGACAAGTGGTATTAGTATCAAGGGAGATCATCTCAATACTAACTTTGGCGACTTAAATTTCTATGTTGATAATCTTGATATGTATTGTGATACAAAGGGAAAATTTACGACAGATATTGATGTTGCTTGTATTGCAAACACTAAGATTGTTCCATTTAATACAAACAAAAACAGTACAATCCTCGCAAAAGATGTTTCAGATAAAAATGAATTTGAAATTAAAATTGAGAGTCGTGAAGTTTCAATTAATGAAGATCGTTTATTTATTGAAAGTGAGAATATTGCAGGCTTTTATAAAAAATCACATTTCGGTCTTGGTAAGGGAACATTAGATTGCTTCAAAGATATCAACATGACAGATATTGATGTTGATAAGATCGTGCTTGGTTGTTTACAAGAGTCGAATATAACAGGAAAAAAATTAAAGTTTAAAGAGTCTGGAATCAACCTTCACATTAATACAGCAGAAGTTGTTTTTGCTCGCGATCATTTTACGATGAAGGCTGATTATGCGAGCTTCAAGACAGATTCATCGCCAACTTATGTCGCAGGAATGAAGTTTGAATGTGACAAGGATGAGCTTGGAATGGGTGAGAGGATGCCGTTTTCACAGAGTTCATTTTTAAATGGATGTATGAGACATAGTTTATTTAAGATAGAGAGACTTGATAATGATTTAAGTGATATCAATTATAGAGAAGCAATTGTCGATGCTACAGATATTAAAGATCTAAAGCTGGAAATTAAGAATGGAAGATTTAATTTAGTTGGTAAGCCGAAAGTTGTTTTTAGAGTGCCGATTAGAGTTAGTGGTCAAATTACGCATAACGCACTAATAGATGAAGTAGAAATAAAGGTCAATAAGGCTACGGTAGCTGGGATAACAGCAAAAGCGTACACTTTAAAGCTTATAAGAAAATTTATTGATAGTGATCGCGTTAAGATTAAGGGTGATTCGATAATCATTCAATTATAGTTATGTTCATTGACACATCTTGGCCCGTATGATTAATATTGCTTAGGTAGCTGGGCCAGGCAAGTGTATTCAGGGTGAACTCCGCCAGGTCGGGAACGAAGCAACGGTAGCTTTTGTTGCATTGTGTCTGTGTTCAGCTACTCCTATTTCAAATATCTATTTGCCTACCCTTAGCTAATATTTTAGATTATTCATATCACAAATTTTATATTGGGAGCTTCATGTCATATCAAGTCCTTGCAAGGAAATGGCGTCCTCAGAAATTAGAAGACGTTGTTGGACAGGAACACATTATTAGATCATTACAAAATTCTCTAAGAGAGGATCGAGTTGGTCACGCATATATCTTTTCAGGAACTCGTGGGATTGGAAAAACATCGGTAGCAAGACTTTTTGCGAAGTCGCTTCGTTGTACAGAAAGACTTGCTGATGGTAATGCTTGTGGCAAATGTTCTGCTTGTGAAGATTTCAATACGAGCTCATCAATGAACATTATCGAAATCGATGGTGCTTCGAATAATAGTGTTGAAGATGTACGTGATTTGATTGGAAATATTCAATATGTTCCAACGACAGGTAAATATAAAGTTTATATTATCGATGAAGTTCATATGTTATCGACAAGTGCATTCAACGCACTTTTAAAAACGTTAGAAGAACCACCAAGTCACGCAGTATTTATTCTCGCAACAACTGAACCAGATAAACTTCTTGGAACAGTTCTCTCTCGTTGTCAGAGATTTGATTTTAGAAATGCGGAGATTAAAGATCTCGTTGCACATATTAAGCATATTGCTTCAGTTGAGAATATTAAGTTTGAAAATGATAATTTAATTACTGAGCTTGCAAAACTTGGGAGTGGATCTTTTAGAGACACACTTTCACTACTTGATCAGGTATTAAGTTTTTCTATTGATGGAAATATTACTGAAGAAATTTTTGCGAGATCATTAGGGATTGCAAGAATTGAGACAATGAAGTCAATTATTGATGGAATTGTTAATGGAAATGTAGAAGCATTATCCGCAGCATATAGAAGTGCTCTATATGAAAATGTAAGCGCAAAAAATATTGCGAAAGCAATTCTTGAAACAGCATTTCAAATTGTCATTGCAAAAGACTACAAAGACTTTAATAGAGTAAGTAGCAAGATCAGCGCAGAAAATTTCGAAAAAATTGGGCGTGCAGAAATTTATTGGATCTATGAAGTTCTTTCTACTGATATCACTTGGGCCATTTCATCAATGTGTCCAGAGGATGCCCTCGAACTAGTATTTAGAAAAGTTGCCTTAAGACATGAGTTTATGGCCGAGGTTCAAGGGGGTGCGCAAGTCGCACAGGGAAAGCCGGTAACTAACTCGGTTGCTGCTCCTATTTCAAAGTCAGTTCCAGTTGAGCAACCAGTTTCTAAACTAGAAGTTGTTGAGGCTCCTGTTGAAGTTGTGAAGCCTGAAGCCGAGCCAATTAAAATTGTAATTCCAATGCCAGAGCCCGAATCTACTACTGAAAAGATAGAAGAGGTTGTGGAGGAAGTACAAGCTCCATCAATTGAAAAAGAAAAGTCTAATGAGCCAAAAGATTGGAATGGCTTCTTATCATTTTTAAGATCTGTTTCTCCTGCTGCTAGTGCAAACCTTGAGCAAGGAAACTTACTTTCACCAATTTCGTATACAGCTGAGATGTTATCTGTGGAGCTTGGTTATCCAATGAGCTCAAAAGTTTTTTATGACTATCTCAATGAGAAAGAGGCTTTCGATAAATTGATGAACAATCTTTCAAATTATTTTCAGATTGATCATGGAAAGATTGATCTTAAAATTCAGCTGGTAGGGAAAGAAGAAGCTGAAGAACAACAGTTCAAGTCAAAAATAGAAATTAAGTATGAAGCCGAGCAAGAGCGTTTAAAGCAAATGGAAACTAACTTGGTAAACGATCCAGTGATTAAACATGCTGAGACGATATTTAATTCGAAAGTAGATAAAATTACACTAAACGATAAAAAATAGGAGACATATATGTCAAAGAACATGAATAACTTAATGAAACAAGCACAACAAATGCAACAGAAGATTGCAACACTTCAAAAGGAACTTGAGTCGCGTGAGATGGAAGTAAGTTCTGGTGGTGGTGCTATTGTTATTAAGATCAATGGTAAGCAAGAACTTCTTGGAATTAAAATTTCTAAAGAAGCTGTTGATCCAACTGATGTCGAAACACTAGAAGATTTAGTTCTAACTGCAGTTAACCACGCTGTTAAGGAATCACAAGATATGGTTTCTAAAGCAATGAGTAAGGTAACTGGTGGATTAAATATTCCTGGATTATTCTAGATGAAATTGCCAGATAAGATTTTAAACGTCGTTGATATGTTTTCTAAGGTACCAGGTATTGGTGAGAAGACAGCTCTTCGTAATGTTTTAAAAATTACAACATGGGAACCTAGAGAACTCATGGCATTTAGTGAAGCACTAAGAAACCTTGCTGAAATTCAAAGTTGTAAGGAATGTGGTGCTTATTCTGATGATGAAATTTGTCTTATCTGTAGCAATGAAAAAAGAAAGCATTGTGGTGATCTGTGTGTTGTAGAGTCAATAACGGATTGCCTCGCCATTGAGAGAAGTAATCAGTTTCATGGAGTTTATCATATTCTAGGTGGAGTATTAAATCCTCTATTAGGGATTGGCCCTAGTGAATTAAAACTCGATGTATTAGAAAAACGAGTGAGAGAACTTGGAGTTGAAAATTTAATCCTGGCAATTAGTCCATCCGTGGAAGGTGATGCGACTTGTGGATATATAAAATCAATCTTACCAGAGAGTGTAAGTGTTGATAGAATTGGTTTTGGTATCCCGATGGGTGGAAATTTAGATTATCTTGATTCGATGACGATTTCTAAGGCCCTTGAGAATAAAAGAAAAGTATAGGAGTACGTTTTGGATAAACTGGAAGTTATCATTCACGAATTTTTTAAGGAATATGCTGGTCTTGAAAGCTTAAAGAACGCAGCACTTTTAGTTTGTCGTCGTGATGGAGTTCCTCTCTTTTCATATAAAACATTCGAGTCATCTTGGAATGATTCAACTGCAGGAGCATTAATCGGCGGGATGTGGCAAGCAGCTGAAACGTTGACTCAATTTATACCTGAAGTTAGAGATGAAGATTTTAGATTTTCCTTTGATACTTCATCTCGAGGCATATTCATTATTGAGTTGAGTGGAAATTTTGAACCATTATATCTAAGCTATATTTATTATAATTTAGATAATCCTGCTCGTATGAAATCTCGTGTAAAATCAATTAAAGATAAATTAGATTTATACCTCGACGACCACTTAAGTAATCAGGTTGCGAGAGTAGATAAAAAAGATAAAGAAGTATTCCTCTTCTCTGATATTTCAGATGATGAGATGGATGATTTATTTTCAGAAGTGATTGCCTAATCATTTGGAGGAAGAGTGTCTTTTGTAAATTACAAGACTAAAGAAATTAATTGTAAGATAGTTTATTACGGCCCAGGCCTGGGTGGTAAGACGACTAATATTCAATACGTATATAAGAAGTCTGCTGGAGAGAATAAGGGAGAGATGGTTTCTCTTAATTCAGAGAATGAAAGAACTATCTTCTTTGATTTTCTTCCATTAGATTTGGGAGAGATTAGAGGATTTAGAACTCGCTTTCATCTCTATACTGTTCCAGGGCAAGTTTTCTATGAATCTTCACGTAAGTTAATCTTACGTGGTGTTGATGGAGTGGTTTTCGTTGCAGATAGCCAGCTTGAAAGAATGGAAGCAAATATCGAAAGTTTAAAAAGCTTGCAGTCTAATCTTGCTGAGCAAGGTTATGATATTGAAAAAATCCCTCTTGTTTTTCAGTGGAACAAAAGAGATCTTCCAAATGTTTCGTCTGTTGAAGATATGAGCTTAACTCTTAATCAGTATCAACGTCCTGAGTTTGAAGGTGTTGCAACTAAGGGCGACGGAGTTTTCACAACTCTAAAATCAATTACGAAGCTTGTTCTGATGAATTTAAAAGGTGGTCTATGAAACTAGACCCTTGTAGTTCAGATATATAATTAAAGATTCTAGAAGCGCTTCTTGGCAGAAATAGCTAGAGCGCGTTCCAACTAAGTGATGACCACGAATAATTCCAAGATTTGTTCCCTTATCAAAATAATAAGGGAATAAAGAATTTTCAGCATCAACAACACCATCATTTTTCATGTTACTTTTTAAAAAACCCTTGGCAAGCATCATCCAAACATGACTTTGGTACCATTCACTTTCAAAACCAATTGCAGTGTAAAAAAGCTTGCTAGGAAGTTTCTCATGATTTTTTCTAAGCCATGGACGTTGAAATGTAGATGAGATTGATTTTTGAAACTCTTTTGCCATTACATCTGTTTTTTCATTCAACGCTTTATAAATTTTTGTATCTGAAAAATTATGAACTGAGTTTAAAACTTTGAACATTCTACTGTTTAGATGATCAGAGCCTAGTAGAGGTGAAGCGATAGTCGATATTCCAAGTATATGTTGATTTGCAAAATCAGCATTCTCTTTTAAGAAATGAAGAGAATCAAGTCCACCTTTAGAATAACAAATAAACCAGAGTTTTTGCTTTGGATGTTTTCTAACGTAGGACTTAACTTGTCTGTCTAGTAGCTTTGCATTGTGTTCACAAGACTTGAACCCATTCACGCGAGGAGTGAAATATTCAATACCATATTTCTCTTGAAGGTGAATTGCCGCTCTTTCAAATGCCGCCGAAGAAAACAACTCATTAAATACTCCTGGTACTAATACCAGTGTGCAATTAAGACGTGGAATTTCAAGCATTGGCTTGTGATCTGGATAGTAGAACGAGTACTCAATCTCATTATAGATAGTTTTAAAAATTTCTTCATCGCTAAATTCTTCAATGGTATTACCTTGAGACACTCTTTTAAGAATGCTCGCCTGGCTAGGTGTCATTTCAGCAAGATCACCCTTATTTGTGAAGTCGATCATTGAAACAAGATAACGAAGAGTTGACTGACCAATCCATACACCAGAGTTTAGTAGGTTTCGAAGAAGGAAAACCGCCTCTCGCGGGCTTGGGTTTGACGTCAGCGATTTTAATTTATTCTGAAGATCAGTTTTTGAAAACTTTGTCGCATCTCTAAGAAATGACTTTGAGCGTGAAATGCGTGATTTATACCGACTCGTTTTGTTCTTAACGAGGTCAATATTTTCATAAAAATGTTTATTCAATTTAAAGTCTAAATCAGTCATATTCTTTATAAGAAAAACTTTAAAGATCACTACCTTCGAAGTAACATTATACAGAATTAAAATTTTGGCACTCTAATAGGCCAGAAGTCAAATTTGTAGGAGAGACTGTATGCAAAAGTTAGGTATTATTGGTGGAAGTGGTATTTATTCTTTAGATAATATTAAGATTGTTGCAGAGCATATTGTTGAAACACCATTTGGAGCACCAAGTGATGCAGTTATTCAGGCTGAGGTTAATGGAGCTGAGTGTTACTTTTTGCCAAGGCACGCACGCGGTCATAAAATTCTCCCACATGAAGTAAATTATAGAGCGAATATATATGCCCTTAAAAAATTAGGTGTTGATGTGATCATTAGTGTGTCAGCTGTTGGATCACTGAAAGAAGAGCATGCCCCGACTCACTTTGTACTTCCTGATCAGTTTATTGACTGGACAAAAGGTAAGAGAGAGAGAACTTTCTTTGGTGAAGGTATCGTTGCTCATGTGTCGACAGCTTACCCTGTAGAAAAAGTTCTTCAAGAAAGAATTCATAAAACTTGTATGGAGCTTGATATTAATGCCCATAAAGGCGGAAGTTATATCTGTATCGAAGGCCCACAATTTTCTTCGAGAGCAGAGTCGGAACTATATCGTTCATTCGGAGCTTCAGTTATTGGTATGACAAACGTACCAGAGTCTTATCTTGCGAAAGAGGCGGGAATTGCTTATGCAACAATTGCAATGGTTACAGATTATGACTGTTGGAAAGAAGAGCATTGTGCTGTTGATGAAATTATGAAAGTTATGACAACTAATAATCAAACAGTGCAGAAGTTAATTCTAAAGCTCATCCCAGATCTGGTAGCAAACCCAATTTCATTTGTAAAAGAGAATGCTGTGGGTGTGATGACTCCTAAAGACCTTTGGACAGAAGCTCAAAAAGAGTGGATGGAAGTGATTTTAAAATAATGACATATACGGAACACTACTCTGTATTAAAGAAAGAATGCCTTGATCTATTGTATGAAGGTATTAGTGATGATCCTTCGTATCGTCCGCTTTTTGCTGACTGTACATTTGGGGGAGGCGGTCACTCACTTGCGATTGTCGAAAGAGATAAACGTTCTTCGCTTATTTCTTTTGATCAAGACCCTGATGCATTAAGAAATGGTCGTGAACTAATTGCGGCGAGAAATATTGGGGATAGACTTCATCTCGTCGATTCAAACTTTGTTCATTTTGAAGAAGTGGTAAAGAACCAGAAAGCTGAACTTCTCGAAGGCCATGGTGGTCTCGATGGCGTGTTACTTGATCTCGGTGTTTCCTCTCATCATTTCGATGCTGGTGATAGAGGTTTTTCGTTTCGAATGGAAGCACCTCTCGATATGAGAATGGATTTTGATAATGATGAAATCCAAACAGCAAAAGATATTATTAATAACTATAGTGGTGAAGAACTTTCAAAAATCTTCTATGCCTTTGGTGAAGAGAAATTTACAAAGAAGATTGTTGCAAATATTCTCGAGAAGAGATTAATTGCCCCTATAGAGACAACAACTGAGTTAGCGGAACTTATTCGTGAGAGTTATCCCGCTAAACTACGTTATGGAAAGATACATCCTGCTACTAAATGTTTTCAGGCCTTGAGAATTGAGGTGAATAAGGAGTTATCGGTATTAACCGACGTGATTCCTCAGATAATTCCTTTATTAAAAAAAGGTGGTAAACTATTAGTAATAACATTCCATTCTCTTGAGGATAGGATTGTGAAGCATGAATTTAAAAATTATGAACTTAAAGAAGATGGTGTTCTTTGTGAAGTGGTGACGAAAAAGCCGATTATTCCATCCGATGAGGAAATAAAAGAAAATTCACGCTCAAGAAGTGCTAAACTAAGAGTGCTAAGAAGAATCGAAAGCAAAAGAGTAAAGAGCAAGAATAAGTATGCTCAGTTTTCTAAGATAGGAGAACAAGAATGACCTCAGGGACGAGAGCTCAAAGAAGCAAAAACATCAACGTTACAGGCGCATTTAAAGAGAAATTTAAAAATATCTTTTTTAGTGCTCAAGGAATGCCAATTGTTCTTTGCCTGATCACAGTAACAATCCTCTTTGTACTATTTAGAATGAAAGGTGTTGAGATGAATTATCAGATTAACTCAATTCAAAAAGATGTAGAGAAAGTAAAAGTAGAAGGAAAGGAACTAAAGGCTAAGAAAGCAAAATACCTTTCAATTAATAACTTAAGAAAAATGGCTAAAAAGCACGATCTTGCTCAACCGAAGCAACATCAGATTATTGTTGTGCCGTAGAGAACTATGAAAGAAATTGAAAAGAAGCGCATACAATTTATTTTTATTTTTTTCTGTTTAGCTTTTACTGCTGTAATATTTAAAGCATTAAAAGTTCAAGTAGTAGATAAAGAGCACTTACTTTCAAAAGCAAGCAAACAATTTTTTAGAGAAAGAAAAGTATATCCGCGTCGTGGACATATTTATGATAGAAATGGGAATCCTTTAGCGATTAACGTTCGTACTTATAGTATCTTTGCGATTCCTAAAAATATCAAATCTGATGAAGCATACACAAAAATTGCTAAAATAATTCCAGATGTTAATGCAAAAGAACTGAAAAAAAATGTTGAAGAAAGAGGTAAGTTTACTTGGATCGCTCGTAAAGTAAGTCTAACTTCAGAGCAGTTTGATGAGTTAAAAGATATTCCTGGTGTATACGGTGAAGAAATTCCAAAAAGATTTTATCCTAACCATGAACTAGCCGCACAAGTTCTAGGATTTGTTGGAGTTGATAACGATGGACTATCTGGTCTCGAACATCAGTTTGATAAAGAACTTCAAGGTGAACCTCAAATTATAAAATATGTAATCGATAATAAAGGTCGTCCCGTAAGATTTGTTTCACAAAATACTGGAGATCGCGCAAAAGACCTTTATTTAAGTATTGATAAAGATCTTCAGGCCGTAGCTGAAAAGCACCTAAAAGAAGCTGTTGAAGAAGTTGAGGCATTTCGTGGCGGTGTTGGTGTAATGAATGTTGAAACTGGAGAGATTCTTGCGATGGCAAACTATCCGGCTTTTGATCCAAATGATCCAACAACAAGTGAAAGTATTCATAGAAAGCTTCCGTTTGTAAGTGATCCTTTTGAACCAGGGTCAACGTTCAAGTTATTAACAGTAGCTTCTGCTCTTGAGCATAAGATTGTAAGACCAAATACAAATTATTATTGTGAGCAAGGTCGACTGAAGGTTGAAGATCATATAATCACTGAAGCAGAATCAAGAAAGAAATTTGAATGGCTTTCTGTATCTGAGATCGTTCAACACTCATCGAATGTTGGTACAACTAAAATTGCATTTGATCTAACATTTCCAAAGTTAAAAGAAACTGTTGTGAAGTTTAATATCGGTGAAAAGACAGGAGTAGAGGTTCCTGGAGAATCGCGTGGTATTTTTACCGATGATAAAAATGTCTCTCCACTTTCTTTAAGTAATATTAGTTTTGGTCAAGGTGTCGCAACGACAGGTATCCAGATGATGGCGGCTTATGCTGCAATCGCTAATGGCGGAAATTATGTTACTCCTACAATTTTAAAAGTCGATGACCCAAACAAAGTAGTAAAGAAGAGAATTATTTCTGAGAAAACAGCTGAAGAATTAACTCAGATGATGGTTGAGACTGTTGAAAAAGGAACAGCAACACAGGGAAGAGTTCCTTATTTTACAATTGCCGCTAAGACAAGTACTGCTCAGAGATCAGATGCTTCTGGTATGTATAAAGGTTATATTCCTGGCTTCTTAGGTTATCCAGTTGGCGTAGAAAATAAATTTGTTGTCTATGTATATATCGATAATCCAGCACCAGGAAAGTCGTATTATGGAAATACCGTTGCTGGTCCTGTATTTAAAAAAGTTACAGAGTTTTTACTTTATAAGAATAAGGAATTTGAAAAACTTGCAGAGAATAATGAATATAAAAATGCTGATGCATTTGATTCTGTAAAGGTAACACAATCATCTAAAAGAACATTTGGTAATGGAAGAATTCCTAACTTTATTGGACTTGACAAAAAATCTGCGCAAAACCTTGCTGATAAATTAGGTATTGATTTAGTTCATTCTGGAATAGGGGTGGTTACGAATCAATCGATAGAGGCAGGGGGAACAGTATCTAAGAATGATGTTGTGAAATTAAAATATACTCCTCCAACTTATGAATAACGCACACACAATTAAATCAGTTACAACGAATATCCAAGATGCAGATAGTAATTCTGCTGTTTTTTATCGAATCAACGAAGGGCAGAAAAACAAAGACCTCTTTATTGAGCGATTAAAGAATTCGCAAGCACAAGTCGTATATGTTTATTCAGTAGAACAATGGAATTGTGAAGACGACCGTGTGGTCTTAGTTAATGAGGATGAATTCTTAAATCTTCAAGAAAAACTTTGTAATGATGTCTATCCAAATTGGTCTAAAGTAAAAGTTATTGGAGTAACTGGGACAAATGGAAAGTCGACGATTGTTCACTTGTGTCAGCAAATTCTAAGTGCAAATGGGCAGAAGGCTTTCACTATTGGAACAATTGGAGTCTTTGATGGAGAGAAGGAACTACTTCCTTCCCCAGGGGCAACAACACCATCAGCAATTGATTTAAAAAGAATTCTACATACTTTATCGACATATGATTTTGCATGTATCGAAGTGTCTAGCCATGCTTTAGCGCAGGGAAGACTAAAAGGTATTGAACTAATAAGTGCGGGCTTCACTAATCTCACTCAAGATCATTTGGACTATCATGGGACATTAGAGAATTACTTCTTAGCAAAAGTAAAAATTTTGGAACATGCAAATAAGCTATATATCCCTGCAGGTGAAGATGAGCTTAAAAACCTTCTTGATAAAGCAAGTATTAAATATACTGTTGCTCCACAAGTAGACGTCTCATATTTAAAAGATAGCTTTCAAATGAGCTTTAACTTAAAAAATATAAGTTTAGCGAATTCACTGGTAGTTGAAGCACTGGGAAAAAAAATAGTAATACCTACAGATATTGATTTACCTAAAGGTCGATTCAATCTTTTTTCATATGAAAAATCTTCTTACGTTGTTGATTATGCACACACCCCTGATGCAATATTAAATCTTTGCTCAGAAACAAGAAAGGCGTTCCCAAATCATAAGATAATCACTGTCTTTGGATGTGGAGGAGATAGAGATCGAGCGAAACGAGTAAAAATGCTTGAAGCAGCACTTCCTAGTTCCGATGAAGTAATTGTAACGACCGATAATCCACGTACAGAAGATCCTGAACAAATAATTTCAGATATCGTTAAAGGTCATGAAGATGATAAATGTATTACTATATGTGTAGATAGAAAAAAGGCAATTGATTTATCTGTTCGAAGCTATAGTAGGGATACTATTGTCTTAATCGCAGGGAAAGGTCATGAAGAATATCAGGATATAATGGGTGTAAAGCATCATTTTAGTGATATTGAAGAAGTAAAAAATAAAATTGAGATACTAAAAAATGAAGATAATTGATTTTAAAAACATTAAAGGTATTAAGTATTCTTTTGGTAGTTTTAGTGATCGAGAGATTTCACTAACTACTGATTCAAGAAATACTGAAGGAAAGAATGTATTCATCGCTTTGAAAGGTGATAACTTTGATGGATACAAATATCTCGCTCAAACGCTAGAGTCGGGAGTCGAAGTTGTTGTTTTTGAGTCTGGACCAGAGGAAGAAAATAGACAAGTTAAAGTTAAAAAGCTCTTTGAAAACTATGCCGATAGATTATTTATTTGCGTAGAGAATTCCTTGGAATTTTTACAAGCAAGTGCCGCTTATTGGATTAGGAAGTGGCAAAGTGAATGCGATGGAAAAGTTTTAAGTCTTACTGGGTCAAATGGAAAAACAACAACAAAAGAATTACTTTTAGCTTTTTCTAAAATTATCTTTGATGATTCGGTTATTTCAACAAGTGGAAATTTGAATAATCATATTGGTGTCCCTTTAACTATATTTGAAGTTAAACCAACTCATCGTTTTGCGATCATTGAAATGGGGACAAACCATCCAGGTGAAATTGAAGTGTTGTGCAACATTGCCAATCCAAACTTTGGCCTAATAACTAATATTGGTTCAGCCCATATTGAATTTTTAAAAAGTGAAGAAGGAATTCTCGAAGAAAAAGGTGCTCTTTATAGATATGTTACAAGTTACGGTGAGAAGTTCTTTTTGAATAAAGATGATCCTTATCTATCTACCTTAGAAACGAAATCAAAGGTGATTGAATTTAATTCTGATGATTTAGAAAAAAGTTTAGTCAATAAAGGTATTAAAGAAGATTACAATCAGTTCAATCTAAAATTTGCATATTTTGTGATAAAGAATTTATTCCCAGAAGAAAGTGCAAAACTAACAAATAATTTTTCAATGATTAAGCTGCCTGCAAATAAAAGAAGTCAGTGGATTACAATTGGTGAAAAGAAAATTTTTCTTGATGCCTACAACGCAAATCCTTCATCAATGAGAAAAGCTATTGAGTCAATCTGCACAAGAGAGGACTTGGATTTTGAGAAATCTCTTTTTGTTTGTGGGGACATGAATGAACTTGGAGAAAGGGCTCCGTTGTATCACAATGAGATTGGAGAGCTTTTGAAAATGCTTGGTGTAAAACATGTTGCGTTCGTTGGGCGCTATGCAAAGCATTATAAAGCAGGCTTTGGTGATAATGCTCTAGTTTTTGAACAAAAGTCAGAGTTAGAAACTGATTGGAAAAAATTGATAGAAAGCGTTGAATTTATATTCTTAAAGGCAAGCCGCTCTTTACAACTTGAGTCATTAATAGATATAACTTATTAATATTATCTTATTAATTTGGATATCTTATGCTCTATCACTTTTTGTATCCGCTGAGTAATCAGTTTTTTGCGTTTAATATTTTTAGATATATTACATTTCGTGCTGTTGTTGCTTTCTTGTTAGCGACAGTTTTCTCAATTATTTGGGGAAATTTGTTTATCAAATTCATGCAGCGTAAGCAGTTCGGGCAAGTTATTCGTGATGACGGCCCAGAATCTCACCTTAAAAAAGCTGGAACGCCGACTATGGGTGGTGTTTTTATCATTGGCTCAATTTTAGGTTCACTTCTTTTCACTGGTAACTTTAATTCTAAGCCATTATTAATCTCTATCTTTGTCATGCTTTCATACTTTGCGCTCGGATTTTTTGATGATTATGCAAAAGTTGCAAAGCAGAATACAAAAGGTGTAAGTGCTAAAGGAAAGCTATTGTGGCAATTTGCAACAGCTGGAGTCGCTTACTGGCTAATGCAGAAGTATGCGATTATTGGAACTGATCTCTACGTACCCTTTGCTAAGGGCCCGATATTAGAGCTTGGAATTATGTTCTTAGCATTTAGTGCTTTCGTAATTGTTGGCTCAAGTAATGCTGTTAATCTAACGGATGGTCTTGATGGTTTAGCAATAGGTCCAATTATCACTTCAGCGGCTACTTTTGGGATCTTTGCATATTTTGCGGGGCACAAGGAAATCGCTCAGTATTTACTTGTTCCATACGTTGAAGACGTGGGTGAGCTTGCTGTACTTTGTGCTGCTATGGTTGGTGCGGGCGTCGGCTTTTTGTGGTATAACTCTTACCCAGCACAGATTTTTATGGGCGATGTAGGATCTCTTTCGCTTGGTGGAACACTAGGTACGATTGCGGTTCTTACAAAGAATGAAGTTCTCTTTGTTGTTGTTGGTGGAATTTTTGTTATTGAGGCCTTGTCGGTTATCTTGCAAGTTTCTTCTTACAAACTTAGAAAGAAGAGAATATTTAAGATGGCACCAATTCACCATCACTTTGAGTTGATGGGATGGCCAGAGACAAAAGTTATCGTAAGATTTTGGATTATTAGTATATTTTTAGCAATCACTGCGATTGCAACACTTAAAATGAGGTAAATAATGGAGAGATTTAGAAACAAGAAAATTCTAATCGTTGGTATTGGGAGAACAGGTTTCAAACTCATCAATTTCTTTAACACTCTAGATTGCGAGATCAGAGTTACAGATATTAAACCAATCTTCGATCTTAATAAGCAGGTTAAGAAATTAAAGAAAATTAGACCTGCACTTGAGATGACTTTCGGTGAGCATAGAGATGATGATTTTCTTGATGCTGATGTTGTTGTTTACTCTTCTGCAGTTGATCCAAACCTTCCTCAACTAGAACTTGCGAGAGCGAATGGTAAAGAAGTTTACTCTGAGTTCGCTCTAGGTAATAAACTATGTAGAAAACCAATTATTGCTGTTTGTGGAACTCACGGAAGAACGACAGTTGCACATATGATCGGTTTCTCTCTTAAGCAAGATGGAAAGAATGTATTTGTTGGTGGAACGGACGATACTCCATTCGTTGAATACTGCATGCTTCCAAATAGAGATGAAATCGATTACGTAATCGTTGAGGTTTCAGCTGTTCAAATGAGAAGCCTCCCAGAGTTTCACCCGAAGATGGTTGTGTTTACAAGCATTGGTGAAAAATACCCTGCACGTCACTTCACTTCAATGGGTGAGTACATGGAAACAAAACTTAGCATCGTGAAGAGCTTATCTCCTGATGATGTACTTGTTTGTAACTTTGATAAATTAGCTAATAATACATTCTTTAGAAACGCGAACTGCCAAGTTGCTTGGTACTCGAGAAGATCATTTGTTAGCCTTGGCGTGATGGATGAAATTCAAGGAACACATTTCCACGAGAGAAGAATCCACTCTAATATCAACTACCACTCAGAGTTTATCGTTAGCAAAATGAGAATTGTTGGTCAAAATAATAGAGAAAACTTACTAGCTGCTGTAACTGCATGTAAGGCCCTTGATGTTTCAGACAAGGCAATCCAACTTTGTATTGAAAAATTCCCTGGAATTCCACACAGACTTGAATTCCTTATGGAGAAGAACGGAGTTTCTTTCTATAACGATTCAAAAGCTGAAACTATGGATGACATGGTTGAGTCACTTGAGGCATTTAAAGGTTCTGTTATCTTAATCGCTGGTGGTAAAGATGATGAAGAGTTTGATTATGAGCCTTACACTGATGCTCTAATCAAGCACGCACGTGTTGTTGTTCTCGTTGGTGAAACTAAAGAGAGAATGAATAGAGCTCTTGGTGATCACGACCAAACTTATATCGTTGGATCATTTGAAGAATCTGTCTTATTTGCATATCAGAAATCTCGTACTGGAGATACTATTCTATTGTCACCAGGAAACTCTGCAACAGACTTTTTTAGAGATTACGAAGAACGTGGAAACTATTTCAAAAAACTTGTTTATCAATTATAAGAGAAGGCCAGCATTGCTGGCCTTTTTTATTGCTATATTTACTAATTAGTTTAAAATTAAAATATGGAATTTAGAGATAACTTAGAAAAATATTCGGGACTTTTGAAGATTACAATTGGTTTATTGATTTCAATTGGAGTCATCATGGTGTACTCGGCAAGTTATATGTATTCCAAAGAGCACTATGGCTCGTCTCTCTATTTCTTCATTAGGCAGCTTGGTTTTGCAACTGTTGCGTTACTTGGAGCATTTATTGTTTCGAAAACAAAGTACCAATTCTGGTACAAGTATTCATTTTACATCAACATCTTTGTTTCATTTTTAATTATGTTAACTTATATCCCTGGTCTTGGAGTCCTTGCAAAAGGTGCTAATCGATGGATCGCCATTGCTGGTTTTTCACTTCAACCAGGGGAGTTTGCAAAGTACTCTACATTACTTTTAGCGCTATATCTTTTTGAAAATTTTGAAACATTAGATTTAAAGAAGAGAATACAATATTCATTAAACTTACTAATGCCGTTAGTTCTATTGATTCTACAGCCAGACTTCGGAACATTTTTTATTTGCTCAATTGGAATCTTCTTAGCATGCTTTATTAGTAGTTTCTCACGTAAAGTCTTTTATGGTCTCACTGGTTTGGGATCTATCGTGGGTGTGATGATCTTATTTGCGCAACCCTATCGAGTTAAGAGATTGACTGCCTTTCTCGATCCTTGGGCAAATGCTCAGGGAAGTGGTTTCCAAGTAATCCAATCTTGGATTGGATTTGCTAACGGTGGATTTTTTGGAAAAGGCGTTGGGAACTCTCTTGAAAAATTATTCTATCTTCCTGAGGCCCACAACGATTTTATTTTCTCCGTGATAGGGGAAGAGTTTGGATTTCTAGGGGTGATATCAATGGTTGGCCTCTTCCTAATGTTTGTTTATTTAGGGCTTCGTCTTTGTTTTGAAATGAAAGATAGAGTAGCAACACAAATTTGCGTTTTAATAATTAGTATTATTGGCCTACAGGCAGCTCTTAATATGGGAGTTGTACTTGGCCTTCTTCCAACAAAAGGGCTTAACCTTCCATTTATTAGTTATGGGGGTTCATCACTTTTAGCCAATATTCTAGCTGTAGGTCTGGTATTTTCTTGTGTTAACAGAAGTGCTGAACTGAGAAGCTCTGAGTCATTTTAAAATTCCCTAACAAAATGGGACATCTACGTTAAAAAATGGTAAAAAATAGCTTCCAAATTAATTTTAAGGGACAGTAGATGTTTAAAGATAATTTCAACGGAAAACTACATTTCATCGGTATCGGTGGGATTGGAATGAGTGGTATTGCTGAGGTTTTACTTAGCTTTGGATATAATGTAAGTGGTTCAGATATTTCTGAGTCTGCTAATGTGGCGAGGCTTCGCGAACTCGGGGCTGAAATATTTATTGGTCACGCAAAAGAGAATGTTAAAGAGGCATCTGTTATTATTTATAGCTCAGCAGTTACAGATGAAAATCCTGAAATGATTGGGGCAAGAGAAAAAAATCTTCCAGTTATGAGAAGAGCAGAGATGCTAGCAGAACTTATGCGTTTGAAATATGGACTGGCGATTGCTGGAACACATGGGAAAACAACGACAACAAGTTTTCTTGCGACAATACTACAATCTAGTAATTACGATCCAACCTATATCATTGGTGGTATTGTAAAAAATCTTAATGGACACGCAAAAGTTGGAAAAGGAGAATTCCTTGTTGCAGAAGCTGACGAGTCTGATGGTTCTTTTCTGCTTCTAAATCCAATTATGTCTGTTGTCACGAATATCGATCTTGATCACATGGACCACTATGGATCAGAAGAAAATTTAATTAACAGTTTCGAGCAATTTATTAATAAAGTTCCATTCTATGGTCTTTGTGCACTTAATGCACACGACGAAAGATTAATGAATATCGTTAAGCGTATCAAAAAACCATTTTGTACATTTGGAATTGGCGATGAGTTAGATAATCCTGCTGACTTTGAGGCCCGCAATATAACAATGACTGATTTTCAAGCAACTTATGATCTGTATATCAAAGGGGACAAGAAGACTCAAATCACAATTAATCTTCCTGGAAAACATAATGTTCTAAATTCTCTCGGAGCTATCGCAGTTGCGACAAGAATGGGAATTAGTGTTGAAACTATTGCACAATCGATTCGTGAATTTGATGGTGTTGGTAGAAGATTTCAGCAGTTGTACAAAAATGAAGAAGTCGAAATTATTGATGATTATGGTCATCATCCAACTGAAATTTCAATGACTCTTAAGACACTAAGAGAAACGAGAAAAGGTAAAGTTGTTTGTATTTTTGAACCACACCGTTATACAAGAACAAGAGATTGCTGGAATCAATTTCTGCATTGCTTTAACTATGTTGATAAGCTTTATATTGCTCCAATCTATGCTGCGAGTGAGAAGCCTATTGCTGGTATTGAATCAGAGATTTTAGTAAATGATATCAATAAACTTCATCCAAATTTTGCCGTGGCAATGGGTTCTCTTGAAGATCTTGATCAAGTGATTAAAGAAAACAAAAACTCTACAATTGCAACACTTGGAGCAGGCTCTATTGGAAAGAAGATAAGAGAGTGGGTTCTAGATAATGAAGTTAGATAAGCTCTTAGCAAATATAGCTAATTGTGAAGTTGAACTTGATAAGGACTTATCAAAGTTTTCGACAATGCGTCTACAGGCCTCTGGTGATCTTATCAGTGTAACTAATGAACAGGCCCTGAAAGAAGTGTTGATAACATTAAAAAATAATCAGCAGAAATTTATAGTACTGGGAATGGGAGCAAATCAACTTTTAAAATCTAAAAGTGAGCTTCCATATCTTATGTTAAAATTCGAATTTGACTCTGCAATACTTAATGAGCCAAGAGAGAGCTATCTCGTTCCTGCATCACTAAGGCTTAGTTCCCTAACATCACATGCTGCAAAGTTTGGTCTTAAGGGCTGGGAAGTTTTCACTGGGGTTCCTGCGACAATAGGCGGAGCATTGTTTATGAACGCTGGAACAGGGCTTGGAGAAATTTGTCAGGTTGTAAAAAAAGTTTGGTACTTAACATCAGAGGGGAAGCGAGTAGAGCACGATGTAACGCCAGAATCTTTTTCTTATCGCAAGAACAATTTTTTGAATGCAGGAGATGTAATAGTTGCAGCTGAATTAGTTCATTTTGGAATTGATGAAGAAATTAAATTTTTGATTAAAGATTATTTACAAAAAAGAAATGCAAGCCAACCAATGTCATCTTTTACATGTGGATGTGTTTTTAAAAATAGTTCCTTTGAAGGTGTTTCTTGCCCTGCCGGAAAATTTATTGATATAATTGGACTTAAGGGACTTCAAGTTGGTGGAATCCGCATTAGTCATAAGCATGGAAATTTCATGGAGAACTTTGACAATGCAACTTACGAAGATGTGAAAGAGTTGATTTCAATTGTTCAGCACGAGCTTAAACAGCAGTTTGGAATTAATTTTGAACTTGAAGTAAAGGTATAAAATGAAAGTTGTTATTCTTGCACTATTATCATTATCAATCTTTGCAGCTAAACCAGACTTTAGTGAAAAAAAGATTAGTTATAGAACGGCTTTTGGAAAATGTCCTTCGCGTGCAGCAGGAACTTTTACGTTAAAGCTTGTAAAAGAGTTCGAGCAAAATCAATCCCTTAGAAAAGTAAAAAACTTAATTGATAGAGAAAAGTTAAAAGAGAAACATTTTGTTACCGACTATACAGTTAAGTATGATCCTACTCACAACATGTTAAGCTTTATCTATGATTGTCCAAATCCGTTGATGAAAGTTCAAATTTATAAAGAAAATGGACTAGAATCTTACGAAGCGATTCTCGTCGATAATGGGAAACTTTTCGATCCAACATATGAAGTACTTCTGCGAAGTGAGAAAAAGTTAGATTATAATCTTCCGTTCCTTGCAATCCCTGTTGGAGACATGGATCAGGAAATCCAGAAGCGAATCACAAAAATTATCAGCAATCTCGATCTTGTGTTCAGAAAAAACCTCTCAGAAGTAATCGTAAATGATTCTAGCGAGTTAACGATGATACTTTCACTTAAAGGACAACCATCTAGTGTCTTTCTTGGGGCCGATGAATGGGATCTAAAAGTGGATAAGTTGACGAAAATAGTAGGTTATATGAGCAAGGGCAAAAAGATACCAACAATTATAAATCTTACAAATCCAAAAAAAGTAGTTGTCAAGTTTAACGAGTAATTCTAGAATTTTCATAGATATGTGAGGAAAAATTTTCCTCATAACCCTTCAATTTAACAGAATGATTCTGTTTGGTAAGAGAAAGGATTCTCTATGAAAGAAAAAAATATCGTTGTCGGTCTAGACGTAGGTACTACAAAAGTATGTACAATCGTCGGTATTCAAAACCCTGGAAATGAACTAGAGATTATTGGTATTGGAACTCATCCAAGTCATGGGCTTAAAAAAGGTTCTGTCGTTAATATCGATAAGACAATCAAATCAATTCAAAATTCACTTGAAGAAGCAAAGCTTATGGCCGGTGTTCAAATTGAACGCGCAACAATTGGTATTGCTGGAAATCATATCTATAGCTTCAATAGTTCTGGAGTAGTCGCTGTTAAAGGTAACGAGATTACTCAGGATGATGTTGATAGAGTTCTAGAAGCAGCTAAAGCAGTTGTTATGCCAAGTGATAGAGATATTATTCATGTAATCGCTCAAGAATATAGAGTTGATAATACAAATGGAATTAAAAATCCAATTGGAATGTGTGGAACGAGACTTGAGGCCCATGTACATATTGTTACAGGTTCAATTTCTCTAATTCAGAATTTAGTAAAGTGCGTGGAACAAACAGGTATTCACGTCGATCATATTACACTTCAACCAATTGCTTCTTCTGAGTCAGTTCTTTCTAACGAAGAAAAAGAAATGGGAACACTACTTGTAGATATCGGTGGTGGAACAACTGATCTTGCATTTTGGAAAGATGGTTCATTGATCCACACACAGGTTATTCCTGTTGGTGGGAATCACTTCACGAACGACCTTGCTGTTGCACTTAAAATTCCGCACGCTGAAGCGGAGAGAATTAAAGTACATCACGGAAGTGTATTAGCAGAAGGGCTAAATCAGTCTGCACACATTACAGTGCAAGGAATCGCTGGAACAAAACCAAGAGAAGTACAATTAAGTTTTATCGCAAAAGTATTAGGAGCAAGAGCGGATGAATTATTTGATCTTGTAAAAAATATTCTTGATGAGAAAGGATTATCAGACTCAGTTACTGGTGGTGTTGTTATTACTGGTGGTGGAGCTCTCATTAAAGGTATGCCTGAACTTGGAGAGTATATCCTAGAAAAACCTCTAAAACTTGGATATCCAATGGCGTTTGGTGGAATGACAAATGTTATGCAAAACCCAAAATTCTCAACAGTACTTGGATTACTAATCGAAGCATCACAGAGAATGAGTCCGGTTGCAATAAAAGATAAAGTTGAACATGAGCATGTAGATCTTATTGGAAAGCTAGGTGACTCAATTAAATCAGTATTTAAAGAAATATTTTAATAGTAAGGGGGAATTATGTTTGAAATCTCTGACAAGGCAGGTGAAACAGTGACTACAGGAGCAAAAATTAGAGTCGTAGGTGTTGGTGGCGGTGGCTGCAATGCTGTAAATACGATGATTAAGGCGGGACTAACTGGTGTTGAATACATCGTAGCAAATACAGATGCACAAGCATTAAATGCATCTCTAGCGCCTACTAAAATTCAACTTGGTGTTGAATTAACAAAAGGTCTAGGGGCTGGAGCGAATCCAGAAGTTGGAAGAAAAGCTGCTCTAGATGAATATGAAATGTTATCAGAAATCCTAGAAGGATCAGATATGGTTTTCATCACTGCTGGTATGGGTGGTGGAACTGGTACAGGTGCTGCACCGGTAATTGCAAAACTTGCAAAAGAGCTAGGAGCGCTTACTGTTGGTGTTGTAACAAAGCCATTTACTTTTGAAGGTAAGAAGAGAATGAGACAAGCTGCTACAGGTATCTCGACTCTTGAGGAAAGTGTAGATTCACTTATTACTATTCCAAATCAAAGACTACTTTATCTAGCTGGTGAAAGTTTATCTTTAGTTGAAACTTTCAAAAAAGCGGACGAAGTTTTACTTAATGCGGTTAGAGGTATTTCTGACCTAATCAATACTACTGGTCACATCAATGCTGACTTTGCTGACGTTAGTACTGTTATGGCAAACAAAGGACTTGCTCTTATGGGTACAGGTCTTTGCAATGGGCCAGATAGAGCAATTAAAGCTGCTACTGAAGCAATCTCTTCTCCACTTCTTGAAGATATTTCAATTGATGGTGCGACAGGGATTATTATCAACATTACTGGTGACGAGTCTATGACTATGCACGAAGTAAATGAAGCGGTTACTTTAATTATGGAAGCAGCTGATGATGATGCAGAAATTATCTTTGGTTCAGTTATTGATAACAATCTAGAAGATAATATTAAAGTTACTGTTGTTGCAACAGGACTTGGTGGTGCAATTAGAAATGAAACTTTTGCTTCAAGACCAGTTGCAACTGCTCCAGCAAGATCAGTTGAAACTGTTCAAATGCAAGCACCAGAAAGACATGTTGCTGTTGAAACGCCTGTACAAAGAACTCAGCAAGTAGAAACAGTTGAGCAAAACTGGGAAAGTTCGCCAATTTATAGAACAGCACCACAACAAACAGTTGTAGAGCAACAACCAATGCACCATGAAGAAGTTGCGGCGGCTCCAGCTCAACAATCTCAGGCTCAATTGCACGAAGATAGAATGTTTGATGGTGGAGAAGCACCAAAAACAGGTCTAGCTGATTCAATTAGAGAAGCTGCTACAAGATATGAAACTTCTAAAAAAGAAGTAGACACAGCTTGGAATGCAGATCCATATGCATCTCACTCAAGAGAGAGAGCAACTGATAAAACTGCAACTAGAACAAGATCAATTGCAGAAAAATTAGGTTTCATTAACTTTGATGAAGATGAACTAGACACTCCTAGTTATCTAAGAAAAGAGGAAGATGAAACTCATTCAAATCACCAAAGATCAGAGGTTAATAGATCAATCGATCTTTAACCATTCCCCCTGATAAAGCCCTCTAAGGTTCGCCTTAGGGGGCCTTTTTATTTTACACCTCTAAATTTCTACTGCAAAATATCAATATGGATTCAAATACACTCATAATAGTCATTTTATTATTTTTAATATTTATACTTTTATTAGTCATTGGTGGGATCGTTGTTTATCTACTGATGAGAAATAAGCAGCGAAAAGAAGAAGCTCCTGTTAATAAAGAGTCTCTCGCTAATTTTGGTCCAAATGATTTCAAAAAACTATTTGAAGATTCTAAAAAAGATAAAGAACCAATTGTTGGGCTGTGTTCAATATGTGAAAAAGAGTTGATTAAAAGTGATCATTTTGAAACTGATAACCTGCATTTTTGTAAGGAACATTTTCAAACGTATACAGAAAATAAGTGGGAACAAATTACAAATCAATTAACAACAGCAGACACTCCGGAAGCTGGAATTTATATTTATAATTTTAAACAAAATGGCTGGGAAAAAAACAAGGAACCAATGTATATTCAATGTGAATATAAGATCGATGTAACTAATGATCATATCGAAACATATGTACAGCTTTACGTAATTAAAGAAAAAGCAGAAGTGTTAAAAAACCAGCTTGAAAAGGAAAGACTTTAATGAGTAGTCTTGAAGAGTTAAAAAAGCAGATGAATCAAATCATCGAAGATAATAAACCGAGCGTAGTTCTGAATTCGAAGGAAGATAGAAGAATTAGAGAATTTGAAACAGAGCTTATTGAAAGTGGAATAAAAGTAGAGTTTTCAATAACAGTCGCTGAATTAAACCCAGAACTTGCTGAGCACTCTTTTGGTGGGTCAGGCTTTAAAAGAGATCAATATTCTATTTCTTGGAAAAAATGGGAAGGTGAAAACTTTCGTCTCGTACTAACTAATATTCCACATAATAATGGTAAATTACTACTTAAGACGCCAGAGCAATTTAAAAAAGATGCAGTTGAATTACTAGACGAGTTTGCAACTAAATTTAGTGAAAGCTTTAATTAGCAAATGTGAATAACTGCTACTGGACGATATCCAAGGATATTGCCGAAGTATCTTCTCGTGAGCACTCTAATTTTCTCTTTCTTTTCATCCATAGGGGCTTTTTTCAAAGCTTGAAACTCACTTAGTAAAACAGATTCAAATTCCGGTAGCTCAGATTCAATAAATTCAGGTAAACCTTGAGTTGTAATTTCAAAAGTTGGCTTAAACTTATTAATACTTTCTTTAGAGAAGCTAATTAATATAAGCCCCTGAGTTGCTATCTTGCGTCTTTCTGAGATTTTAGCTCTTTCGATCGGAAGATCTTTTCCATGAATGAGAATTGGTTCTGGATGACTGTCTTTATTGATGACCTTGATATTATCTGAAACAATGATCTCGTCACCATTAAGAATCATCTGAGCATTATCAGCAAGCTTATTATTATAGATAAAGTTGACATGCTCTTTCAGAAATAAACTTTCTCCATGAATCGGAAAGGCGTGAGTTGGCTTAAAGGCATGATAGACTTCTTTAAGATCTTCCCTTCCTGGATGTCCAGAAGCATGAATAAGATTGTTGTCAGGGGTGAAAAGTTCTACACCCTGCTCAACAATATCATTATATATGAGACTAACTTCTTTTTCATTTCCAGGAATAGCTTTGGAGCTAAAGATAACGTAGTCACCATGAGCGAATTTGAATCGAGAATCTTGCTTCGATACAACTCTTTTAAGGGCCCCTCTAAATTCGCCCTGACAGCCTGAGAGGATAACAATTTTCTTCTTCTTAACACTTTTGTCATCAGCATCTTTAATAATATCTAGCCCTGTTAAAAACTCTGTCTCTAATGCCGTCTCGATATAACGTTGCATAGAACGACCATAAGGTATGACTACACGACCAAGCTCGCGCGCGATATTAATTAGTGTTTGAATTCTATGAATATTAGATGAAAAAGTAGTGACAAATGTAGTGCCGTCACATCCTTTGATAATATTTTTTAATGGCTCAATTAAATCCATCTCAGAAGGAGTGTGGATATTTTTGCTGAGGATATTTGTTGAATCGAGTAGAGCAATTCTTTTTGAATACGACTTCGATGCGTCTTCTAGTATCTTAAAATCAAAAGGGGCTTCGTACTGGTTGTTCTTATCAATTTTAAAATCAGAAATAAACGTAATAGCTAGTTCAAGTTTTTTGTGCGTTATTAGAAGTCCTTTCGTGTCAGGGATGGAGTGATTAACATGAAAGGCTTCAATGTTAACATCACCAAAGTCCTGCTTTGTAAGTATATTAATTTTTTTTGAAATCTTTCTTTGGGAAAGTTTGAATTGGATAAGTTCTTTTGCAAAACGTGGTGCATATATTTCAGCACTTGGAAATGCTTCTATAAAGTGTGAGACAGCGCCAATATGATCTTCGTGGCCATGCGTGATAACGATTGTATCAATATTATCAATAGCACTTAAGTCAGGAATAAGATAATTAATGTCAAAAACACCTTCATTTGGAAATAAAATACCACAATCGATTAGTAGCTTCTGTGAAGATGTTTCAATAAGTGTACAGTTGGACCCAATTTGCTTAACACCACCAACTGGAGAAATCTTTAAATAATTTTTCATGATATTAATTTACACTGAGAATATTCTTATGAAAAGTTATTGCGATCAATAAGCTTTTGCATAGATTCTTCGTCTCTGATGAAATCGTTTAACTTAGAAGCAAGAATATCCGCTGCGACATCTGTTTCTTCTCCAACGATAAAGTCTGCATATTGCTGTTGAGGGGCGAGAAATTTCTGATACATAGGTCTAACTGTTTCATAGTATTGTGAAGTAACAGACTCAAGAGAGCGACCTCTCTCCTGTACGTCACGATTTAGTCTACGAGTAAATCGGATATCTGCATCAACATGGAGGAAGGTTTTGATGTCCAACATATCTCTGATTTCTTGATCAAATAGAGTGAAAATTCCTTCAAAAAGGAGAATTGACTTAGGCGACATCACTTCAGTATCTTGGAGTCGAGCACTAGTTGTGAAATCATAAAGAGGTACTTCGATCTTACCACCCTCTTTGAGTGTTCTAATATGTGTACGTAATAAATCCCAGTCGAAAGAACTGGGGTGGTCAAAGTTGGGTTTACCTGATTTAGTAAAGAACTCTTTTGGTTGGTCATGAAGATAGTAAGAGTCCATGTGGAGAAGATTGACCTTATTTGCTGGGAGCTTGCTCATAACCTTCATCGCGAAAGTTGTTTTACCTGAACCTGATCCACCTGCTATACCTATTAATTTCATAAATACTCCAACTCTTTTGTTATAACAGAAAATAAGAAATTTAGAACTAAATTTGTAAGAAATATCAATGACCCAATGAGTGGCATCGAGATATAAAAAATGATAGAATTTTAGATAGTTAATAACATTTTAGGTAGATTTTTAATGAAGAATTTTAAGCTCTTTATCGTATTTAGTTTTTTTACATTATTCGAGGCCCACGCCTATAAGCTAGCGATTTCTTCTGCTCCGAATAATTTGAGTCCTTTCTTTTCGACAGATGCGAATTCTCAGAATATCAATAGACTTGTAAATACATCATTAATTGATTTTGATCAGAAGATGAATATTATTTGTCGACTATGCACCTCTTATAAAGAAAAGCGTGATGGAAATAAGTACAGCATTGAATTCGACTTAAGAGATGATGTTAAGTTTTGGGATGGTTCAGCTGTTAATGCGGACAGTGTTGTTTTGTCTCACAAATATTTTACGGATACAGAAAAGCTCAAATCAGTATTTAGATTTGCCTTTGGGAATATCATCGAAGTAAAAAAGCTGGGCGATTATAAAGTGGAATTAGTTTACAATAAGTTTGGACTTGATCATCTTCCAAATCTTGTACTCTTTAAAATTGTTAAAATTACAAATTTTGATTCACTCGAGAAGATTGAGTTAGGTGATATTATTGGCGCAGGTGAGTATAAGTTTGGTCAGATCGATTCATTTCATGTGAATCTGATACCTCTTGATAAGAAACTTCCAGCTCTTGATTTTGTCGTTGTTAAAGATGAGACAACGCTTTCTTTGAAAATGATGAAAGGTGAGATTGATATCTCATTAGCTGAAATGTCGCCTCGAAAAATTGAATTCCTTGAAAAGAGTAATGCTGTTCGAGTCGAAAAGAAAGAAAGTACAAACTATAATTATATTGGAATAAATCATCAAAAAGATTACTTCAAAGATAAAAGAGTGAGAGAGGCTTTGAGTCTTCTTGTTCCTCGTGAAAAGATTGTTACTTATAAGTTTAAAAATAATGCAACGATAGCTAATGGATTATTTTCTGAGGCTTTCGAGAACCTCTATATTGATAGAGTAGAAGAGTACAATCCAAAGAAGGCTGAAAAATTATTTATGCAGGCTGGATTTAAAAAAGTTGATGGAAAATGGATGTTTAATAATCAACCATTGAAGCTTTTGTGGAAAAGTACAAATAATAAATTTGCACTCGAGTTAGTGGAAATTATCAAAGAAGAAATGAAAAAATTCGGGATCGAAGTTGAACTTGTTGTACAAGAATGGGGAACCTTTTTAAGGGGTCTTAAGCGCGGTGAATATGATCTCTTTATTGGTAAATGGGTCGGTTTTACTGGCCCAGATATGCTTAAGTTTGCTTTTTACAGCGAGAATATTCCGCCGAAGGGAGCCAATCGTGGTTTCTATAAAAACAGTGAGTTAGATCAGCAGCTTGATCTTGCAGAATCAACAGAAAATATAGAGAAGAGAAATGAGCTCTATAGACAGGCAAGTATGCTTGTAAATAATGACTATGCATATATTAATTTATGGCATCCAAGCGTTATATGGGTTATGAAAAGCTGTATTAAAATTGATGGAATGTACCCAAATGGCAATATGCTTGCTTTAAGGAATATTAGTGATGACTGTGGAAAAAGGTGAATTTTTTATCGTAGAGGCCCGTTTTGGGAATGAAGAAAAAGCTCTTGAGGTTAACGAGTTAGCAATGAATTCATTTCATGTAGATGGAGTTGAAGAATTCTCGATTGATGAAGCGACTGTTGACGAAATTCTCGGGGAGCGTGCTTACAGTGGTGGAGATGTTCCACTTTCAGTGATTGATGAAGTAGAAGTCGAAGCTAAAGTACGAAATGAATTAATATATAAGTACTACTTTTTCAATGGAGACTTGAAAAGAGCAGAGGATTTTGTTGCATATATTGAAGAAAACCATCAAGAAGTTGCTGTTACAGCAGAGAAGCAAGAATTCTCTGACTGGAACGAAGAATGGAAAAAACATTACGCTCCAATTGTTGTAACTGAAAATCTTAGTGTTATTCCTGAGTGGTACAAGGAAGAAGGTCACAAAAGTAATAGAGACAATATTTATATTAACCCAGGTATGGGATTTGGTACTGGTGAACATGAAACAACATTTCTTTGTTTAAAACTTTTTGAATCAGTTAAAAGTGAGATTAAAGAAGGTGGACTCTGTCTTGACTTTGGATGTGGTTCTGGAATTCTTGGGATAGGTGCAATTAAGAAATTAAAAATGCAAGTTGACTTCATTGATATCGACCCTGCAGCACTTGATAATTGTCTTACTAATCTAAAACTTAATTTTGAAGATAGTGAACTTAACGGTATCGTCTTAGCTCATCGTGACCGTTTTGAAGTAACTGAAAAATATGAGCTGGTTTTTGCAAATATTCTTGAGCATGTTCTAATCCTTGAAAAAGAAACATTATTAAGTTCTTTGAAAGAAGGATCATTTCTAATTCTATCAGGAATTTTAAATGATCAAGTTCCAAATATTAGAGAAGAATATAAGATGCTTACTCATATCGAGACAGTTTCTAAAGGTGACTGGTCGGCGATTGTTTTCAAGAAATAATGAGAGCAGTACTTTTAAAAGAAACTGAATCAATTAAAGAAGGTGAAAATTTCGTGTTAAATGACGATAGAGCACACCATCTTATCAAGGTTGCTCGCATTAGAAGTGGAGAAGAGGTAAAGCTTCTAAGCGGTCAAGGACAAAGCTATATTTCTGAAGTTGTATCTTGTACAAAAAGAGAAATCACTCTCTTGATTAAAGATCAAACAGCGACCGAGAAACCATATCAAATTGATATTTGTCTGGGTCTTCCAAAGAGAGAGGCATTTGAATTGTGCTTAAAGAACGCTGTAGAACTCGGAGTATCGAATTTCTATCCGTTCACTGCGGAGTACTCTCAGTGGAAAATTAAAAACTTTGATCGAGTTGATGCTTTAATTGAAAGTGCCACAATTCAATCTAATAACCCATTTTTGATGAAGGTTGAAGAACTTGCACCTTCACTTAAAAGTTATGATGCAATCTTTAAAAATTATGACTATGTGATTCTATCAACACTTAGAACACAAAATTCAATAAAGGAATTAGAGCTTAATCCAACTCAAAAGATCCTTATCATTATTGGCCCTGAAGGTGGATTGAGCTCAAATGAAGAAGATTATATTTTATCATTTCCAAATGCATCGACATTATTCACAGGAGGCCCAATTTTAAGGTCACCAAATGCAGTTTCAACATGTATAGGATATGTGCTCGGAAAATTTGCTGCTTTGTGAAATTTATGTCATCCTAATAATAACAGGAGTATAGAGGATGTTAGACACAAATATTAATGATAAGAAAATTGAAGTTGTCGATTTTGATTTAGATGCGTTTGATATTGAAGATATTCCATTTAAGCCAATTAATGAAGGACTAGGTTTTCACCATAATGGGCAAGCTCAAAAAAATGAGCTACATATTCATAAAAAAGTATATGACCAAGTGATTCAAAAACCAGCTGTTGAAGAAAGAGCTATCCCTAGTGAATTAAAAGCTTTTTATTCTCAAACAACTACTGCAAGTCCTAAGGTTAATAAAGAAATAAAAATCTTTGAAAAAGTCGAGAAGGATGCAACTAAAGTTAGTCGTTTAATGGCATTTATAACTGATGTAATCATTGTTCTAATGCTTGTTTCAGTTATTTTCTCATTGATGTTTATTTCTACAACAATGACAATTTCTGATTTTGTGAGCCAGTTGATGCTAACATCGAATATCGTTTTTCCTATTGTCTTATTTGTTTTAATTTATAATATCTACTCACTTGCGATGGGGTTCAGTCAAACAGTCGGTCAAAAAATATTTAAGACAAAGACAAAATACAATAGAGAAATGAACATTGGATTTATCGTAAAAAGATCAATGTTAGAGCTGGTTTCAATTCCAATGATTGGAATTCCATACTTGATGCAAATGGATGCTGAGCTATTAAAAAATAAGGTTATTAGAGCGTGAGTTTTGAAACTTTAGAATCAATTAGAGCAAATAAAAAAATTGTTTTTACCAACGGTTGTTTTGATATCCTTCATCGTGGTCATGTCGCTTACCTTAATGATGCCCGTGAACAGGGAGATTTACTTGTTGTTGGAGTTAACTCTGATGCAAGTGTGAAAAGACTTAAAGGTGAAGATAGGCCAATAAATAATGAGCTTGATAGAAAGTTCATGCTTGAAAATTTAAAGGCAGTAGATTTTGTTTTTGTTTTTGAAGAAGACACACCTTATGAATTAATTAAAAAAATTCAACCAGATGTTCTTGTTAAGGGCGGGGATTGGAAAGTTGAAGATATCGTGGGTCATGATATTGTAGCGATGAAAGGTGGAGTAACAAAAAGTTTGCGCTTTGAAGATGGTTACTCAACGACTGGTTTAATTAATCAAGTTCAAGGTCGATCGTAATTGTTAGAAATAGATCTTAACGATAAAGATTTTCATGTAATTACTTTCTGTGAAACTCAAGAAAAAGATAGACTGACTTTAAATAGCTCGAAACAGCTATTTAAAGTAATTTATTCAATATTAAGCTCTAAAAAAAACTGCGTTATTAGAAATCATCGAAATGTTGAAATAAGAGTTTATCCGAGTAAGCATTTCTATTTTGATGATGAAATCATTTTTCTTAATTTATCTTTGAAAAATAAATTTAAAAATATAGCAATTAAGTCGGACATAAAGAACTTCATAAATCTACAGACTTATCTTAAAGAATTACTTTAATACCCGAGTGTAATACTTAACTACTTAAAATAATTAGGAAAATTGTACCTTTTTCTCTCAAGTAAATTTCTGAGTATCCGTAATGGTTATTGTTACCTAGGGGTAGGTAACATGAGTAAAAAAAGATAGGACAAGGAGTTTTATCTTTAAACAAACACACGGAGGTTTTAATGATTCGAGGAGATTAGTATGGGTATGAGAATTAACACAAACGTTCAATCGTTAGCAGCACAAAGAAGTTTAGGAAATGTAAAAAGAGCACAGAATACGTCTCTTGAAAAACTAGCTTCAGGTAATAGAATTAATAAAGCAGGAGATGATGCAGCAGGTTTAGCAATTAGTGAAAAACTAAAGGCTAACATCAGAGGTACTCAACAAGCGACAAGAAACGCTGGTGACGGTATCTCAATGGTACAAACAGCAGAAGGTGGTTTAAACGAGGTATCAAATATCTTAATTAGACTAAGAGAGCTATCTGTACAATCTGCATCTGATACAGTTGGAGATACTGAGAGAAAGTTTACTGATCTTGAATTCCAAAACCTAGTACAAGAAGTTGATAGAATTTCTGAATCTACTAAGTTTAACGGAAAGAACCTACTTAATGGTACTGGTGATCAGATGGACTTCCAAATTGGTATTAACAACACAGAAGGGTTAGATAGAATTGCTTATGACCCATCTCAATCAAGTGCGAAAGCAGCAGATATTGGGATTGAAGGTCTAACAGTAGCATCGAAAGATGGTGCTCAAGGCAATCTCGATGTTCTTGATACGGCAATTGAGAAGATCTCTGGAAACAGAGCGAATCTAGGGGCGCTACAAAATAGACTACAGTCTACAATTAGCAACCTTGAAGTTTCGACAGAAAACTTAAGTGCGGCGAATTCAAGAATTAGAGATACTGATATTGCTTCTGAGTCAGCAGAGATGGCTAGAACAAATATCTTATCAAACTCTGCAACTGCGGTATTAGCGCAAGCTAATCAGTCTAACCAAGGTGCACTGAGATTGATCGGTTAATCGAAAACACAAAATCGAATTAAAAAACAAAACCTCAGAGGCCTCCAGTAATGGAGGCCTCTTTGCGTTTATAGATTAAAAATTTTTCGCAACTCCTATCAAGAGTGTCGCAGTATTTGGCATTACGGCCATCGAAGTCTTGAAGGTATAATCATCATAGAGTGGTAGTGTTAAAGTCTGTTTAAGGCCAATTATGGGCACGAGAGCAATATTTCTCCCAAGCTTTAAACGAACTGGAAGATTAATATCATTATCTTCCCACACATTTTGTCGAATACCGTACACGCCATAGAAATATCCGACATCAATATATTGATCAATTCGAATACTATAGCCTTTGTTATAACCTAGGGCCGGAGATCCTAGAGAGTCATTAAAAATAAAGAAGGCGTTATAACGAAGGTCTTCCCCTTTGATATCAGCCTGCTCATAGCCGAGGAAAGGATGAAGGATTAGCTTTCCTTGATCTCCTATGTCCTTCTTAAATTTCCCAGCATCCTCACTGAAATCAAAGAAGTGGTATGTGATAGCACCAGTGAAAAAATGAATATAGCCTTTTGATGAATTTGCATTAGAAACAACGTTTTCCTGTGCTTTTAGCGCAGTTGAGAATGTTGATAAAAATAGTAATACAAGGAGTCTATAAAATTTCATTAAATAAATTTAACACTAAAACAGTGATGTGCAAGGGTGGAAAGTATGTTTGTTACAAGAATAATGCCAAAAAAATATCGCCTATAACCTATTAATTTAATAGAGAAAAATAACTTTTTTTAAAAAGTACTTGACGAAAAAACTAAAGAAAAATCCCGAGTGAAACGATAGGTTTCTTGTCTGACAAAACAACTCAGACAAAAAAATGGTAAAAAACAACGCTTTAGAAAGGAGTACAAAATGGGATTACGAATTAACACAAACATTGCTTCACAAACAGTACAGAAAAACTTAAGAGAAGTATCAAGTAAAGGACAAGATTCTTTAGAGAAACTATCAAGCGGTAAGAGAATTACAAAAGCCGCTGACGATGCCGCTGGACTTGCGATTTCTAAAAACTTAGAAGCGACAACAAAAGGTTTAAGACAGGCAACAAGAAATGCTAACGATGGTATCTCTTTAGTTCAAACAGCAGAAGGTGGTCTGAACGAAACATCTAACATCTTAACAAGACTTAGAGAGTTAACAGTTCAAGCTTCATCTGACACGATTGGAGACTCAGAAAGAGGATTCTTGGACAAAGAATATCAACAGCTAACAACAGAAGTAGATCGTATCGCACAATCAACAACATTTAACGGGTCTAACCTATTAAATGGAGAAGGCGAACAAAAAGATATTCAAGTTGGTGCATATGATGGAGAACAAAACAGAATTACGTTTGACTCTTCAGCAACAAATGCAACAGCTGACGCAATCGGAATTTCATCGACAAGTGTAGCAAGTAAAGACGATGCACTAGGTTCGATGAGTCAAATTGACTCTGCTATCGAAATGGTATCAGGACAACGTGCAGACTTAGGTTCTATTCAGTCAAGACTACAGTCAACTGTATCAAACCTAGAAGTACAAGCGCTGAACCAAGATGCAGCAAGATCAGTAATCGAAGACGTTGACGTAGCAGCTGAATCAGCAAAAATGGCTTCAAGCAACGTGATCAAGCAAGCTGGGGTAGCAACATTATCGCAAGCTAATGGAATACCAAACGCAGCACTAAGACTAGTAGGATAATTAATTAAGTATAGACCGGGAGGGGAATTCCTCCCGCTCTTTTCTTAAAAGCATAGGTTAAGTTTTTTTTAGCGATGTAAACTTATACCTTTTTTTACCCATTTTTCCTCTGGGTAATTAGCGTTGCCCAGGGGATTTTGGGAAAAAAGGAATGGATTAGAGATGTTAAAGTTAAAAGGTGAAGAAAAAACATTTGAACAATTAATCGCAGCAGCGGTTAGTACAAATGCTAAAGCCTTTATCTGGGATCTTGAGGCCAATGAAATAATAAGAGTACCTGTTGAATTAAAGAATTATAATGCATTTAAGAAAGTTGTGAATTTTGAAATTGATCACCGTGCGAAAGAATATATCAAAGACCTCATTAGTGGTCCTGGTGTTTTAAAATTTTATATTCCAGATTCTCAACTTTTATTTGTATCAAAAGTTGAAATGTATAGAGGAAGCCATTTAGAAGTACGCTACCCAGAAGCATTTCAAAAGCATGATAGAAGAAGAGAAGATAGATTAGAACCACTGATTCCAGTACATTTCAAAATGGAAGGGATCAAGAAAGAATGTTATGACGTATCTTTTGGTGGATTTTCATTTATTCTGAATGGGCTAGAATTTAGAAATATGAGATATGAACCAGGGCAAATTGTAGAATGTCACATCGAATTTCCTACCAAGAAAATTAAAATAAAAGCCGAAATTGTAAATATCGCTAATCTTAAACCATTTCAGGTTGAGAGATTTCCTTATGGAGCAAAACGAATTTCTTTTAAAGTCGAATCAAATGATTTTTACAAGGAAAGTGTGGTTAAGCTAGGTAAGGGAATGAAGAAATTACTTACAGATTTACTTTAAATTCGTTATTATCTAGAGATGAATATATACACGATCTCAGATGTCCACATTAAACCAGACGGTCAAAACGTCGATATAATGAAGAAGTTTCTCGCTTTACCATTCGAGCAAAATGATTCAATTTATTTACTAGGTGATATCTTCGATCTCATGATCGGTCCGCATAATGAATATTATAAAGAGTATGATTGGTTCTTTGGACGAATTAAAGAACTTCTTTCTCAAGGAATAAAAGTTAAATACTTTGAGGGAAATCACGACTTTCATGTTGAGAAATTATTTCAAAATGTTGGTGTAAAAGTTTATAAGGCACCATTGAAAAAATCATTTCATGATAAAAAAATTCTATTTTGCCACGGCGATGAGATAGAGATTGGAAACCCAACCTATAAAAAATATAAGAACTTCATAACGTCAAAACCTCTAAATTTTATAGCGAACAAAATAATGCCATACTCCCTATTAAATTTTATTGGAGTTAATGCTAGTAAAAAAAGTAGGAAGAGAAACAAGAGTCGTTACGGTAATCCGCAGGAAAATCTTAAGATTAGAGATTCTTTTAGGGATGCCGCCGAGATTGCTTCCAAAGAATATGGGGTAGAGGTTGTTATATGTGGCCATAGTCACTATATGGACTATTTTGAGAGTGATACCCTGATCTACGCAAATAATGGATACGTACCATATACTCAAAGCTACATTAGAATTAGTGATAAAATAGAGATTTTAAAACTATAAAAAAGCGCTCGTTAGAGCGCTTGCATTTCTTTAATATATTTAGGCATTTTAGGCTTTTCGATATGACGAACTTGAGACTCTGTCCTTACTTCACTATTAATCTCAACTGACTCTTTTTCAACCCACAGCAACTGATCAGAAAAATTCGCAATCTGTGGAAGGTGAGTGATCGCAATTACTTGGCTACCTCGTGAAACTTCCTGAAGTGCCTTACCGATAGTAATTGCCGTCTCTCCACCAATCCCAGTGTCGATTTCATCAAAGAGGAAAACACTAATAGATTCGGTTGTACTGAGTACTTGTCTCAGGGCAAGCAGGATACGTGAAAGTTCCCCTCCCGATGCAATTTCCTTAATTGGATGATAGCCTTCTCCTGGGTTGGTAAGGGCATAGAAATCCAACTTAGAAATTCCTGATGGCATTAGTGTATTAGCTTTTGAAATACGAATATCGATAACAGCCCCTTTCATATTAAGAGCTTGGATAAGTTTCGTTAAAGATTTCGAAAGTTCTGCTGCTTTCGTCACCCTATTCTCGTGAAGCTGTGTAGCTATTTTATTACAGATATCGTGTTGATTGTTAATAGCTTTCATGGTCTTGTTGATTTCTGTATCAACAACTTCAATCTCTGAAAATTCTTTTTGATATTTTTCAAGAACTTGAATCAGTCCTTCAGTATCAGTATTGAATTTTCTTTTAAGACGCTGGTACTCATCAAGACGATCTATAATCTCTTCGACGGAATCTTCTGGAGCCTCATCATTTGAAAGTTTTGTTATTTCAAAAGAAATATCGTCGAGTTCAGCCTTAAGATTTGAAAATCTGGCGTGAATTGAATCATCAACACTTATAGTATCAAGAAGTCTCTCTGCACGAGACAAAATTTCTGTCGCACTGTTGTTAGACTCACTAAGCATGAAGTTAATTTCATTCAATGTCTTTTGATTCTTTTCGTAATTTAAGATTTTATCCTTTTTGGATTTTAATTCATTTTCCTCTGAGGGTTCAGGACTTAATCCTTCAATTTCATTAATTTGGAACTCTAAAAAATCCTTTCTTTCAAGAGACTTATTTTTAAATTCTTGAAGATCAATTAATTTAGCTTCAAGTAGTTTAAGTTCGTTATAACTATTTTTATAATCATTATAAAGCTCACTGTGACCAGAGAAGTTATCTAGTAGTTTAAGTTGATAATCATCTGAAAGTAGTTTTTGATTTTCAAATTGCCCAACAAGGTCGATGAACTTTCTTGCAACTTGTGTGAGAATATTGAGAGGACAAGATTGGAAGTTTAAGAATGATTTAGACTTTCCATTATTGTAAATAAGTCTCTTAATTACGATATCATCTTCACAAGGAAATCCGATAATATCAAAGAATGCACGAGACTTCTCATCGTTACAAGTAAAGGTAGCCTCAATTGAAGCGAACTCCGAGCCAGATCTTACTAACTTCTTATCGGCACGTGCACCAAATATCATTTGAAGTGCGTCGAGGATTAAACTTTTACCCGATCCTGTTTCACCAACAATAGAATTAAAGTGTTCATTGAAATTAATTTGTTGATTAGTAAAAGTTGCAAAATTTTGTAGCTTTAATGTTTGAAGATTTAATCTTGCGCTCATTTTTTACCTGCGTCCGTGTTTGAATTTTTCTTTTAAAGTTCCAAAGTACTCTCTGTTAGGATTTGTTATCAAACTAATTTGAGATTTAGAAGATTTTATAATTTTTACTTTTTGATTTTTCGATATTGTTATATTTTCTTGTCCATCAAGCGTTAAAGACAATTCACTTTCATCTTTTGGTACCTTGATCCATATGGCCTGGTTGTCTGGAAGCAGCAATGGCCTATGAGTGAGTGCATGTGGACAAATAGGAGTTAATGTAATTGCTCTAACTTGTGGATGGACAATTGGTCCTCCCGCCGCAAGCGAATAGGCTGTCGAGCCAATAGGACTACTTACTATTAATCCATCGCCTGCGAGATTATAGATCGTTTCAGAATCTGTTTCTAGAGTGATAGAGAACATTCTCGAAATTCCGTTCTTAGAAACAACAGCATCATTGATAAAAATCGCTTCTTTGATTTTCTTATTGCCTTCAAAAATTTCCGCTTTGAAAAGAGGCACTTTATTTAGATGGTATTTACCCTTCAAAACAAGCTCTAGATCATCATAAAAATCTTGTCGTGAAAACTCTGTAATGAATCCAAGGTTTCCCATGTTTATTCCAAAAATGGGAGTCGATTTAGAAGACTTGTGTCTACATACACCAATAAGTGTTCCATCTCCGCCAAGAGTAATAATAAGATCTGATTCTTTTAAAAGTTCTGCTTTTGAAAGAAAATGAATTTTTGGCTTATTACTTTTAAAGATTTTAGATACTCGTTCTGCTTCTGAGTCATATAGGCAAACTTCAACTTTTCTTCTCTTGAGCCACTCATATAAGTTTGGGAGCATTGTCATTAAATCATGAACAACTCTAGGTTTTAATACAATTCCAATTTTCTTAATTTGTGTCATTACTTTCTCTTAATATGTTATCAATAACTAAATTTACATCTGTAAATGGTTTGCTGTAAATGGCGCAGTTATACATTTTAGCCTTTTCTATGATCTGTGGAGAACTATAAGCTGTAATTATGCGAAATTTTGTAGCGATATCATCTAATGTGAATTTTGACTTCGACTCCTCAATGATATCAAAGCCTGTTATGTCTTGAAGCATTAAGTCACAAATGATCAAATCAAAATTCTCATCGTTAATATGTGCTATCGCCTTCGTTCCACTACTTACAGCAGTAACTTGATGACCTCTTCTTTCAAGAAGCATCTTTAAAGTTTTTTGAATTAGAGGCTCATCCTCGACTAAAAGTATATTTTTCATTTTTACCTATTTTTGAATAGTAATAAGAAACTCTGTCCAACCAGGTAGATTTTCAACAAGTGAAATATTTGCATTAATTTTCTCACAAAGACGCTTACAAATAGAAAGACCAAGCCCTGTTCCCGTCTCTTTGGTCGTCACAAAAGGATTAAAAATATCTGCCTTTTTATCTGTTGGAATACCTGGACCATTGTCACGAATTGATATTGTGAGATAGTTCTCATGATCTGAAACATCGAGGTGAATCTCCTTCGATGGAAGATTGCTTTCTTTGAGTGACTGGGAGCTGTTGATAACTAGATTAAATATAATCTGGCTCAAATATGTTGGATTTGTGAGTAGCTCAATATCTTCATTCGTATTAATAAAATTAATATTCTTTTTGAAAAACTTAGACTCACTTTTCGTTAGGGTAATCGTTTCTGTAAGTAGTGATCTAAGGTTAATTTTTGTATTATGATCATTTTCGTTATAAAGCTCTGAGAAGCTTTTAATAATCATTTGGCAACGACTCGCACTTAAGCCAACTTCTTTGATTGTCGAAAGTATATCTTGATCTTTGTCATGAGAGTCATAAGATAACATTTCAGTTGATATGCTAATACCGAAAAGAGGATTTGAGAGTTCATGGCTAAGAGTGTTTAAAAGTTCACCCATTATCATCAATCTTGCATGATGAAATAGTTCCGCGTCATTAGAACTATCTTCTGTCGTCTCATAGGTAATGGTGACGTATTCGTTGCTTACAGTTTTTGTTGAGTTCTTGGCCTTCTTGTCTGACTCAAGATTAATGAGTTTGGAAGTAATACTTAAATATATTGGAAAATCTTTGATGATTTTTTCAATTTGAGTTTTCTGATTAAAAATTAGTGTATTCTTTGCGATTAAGGAAAACTTAATTTTACTATACGCTATTAAATTAGAAAAAAACTCTTTCTCTTCTTTTTGAGTACTGAATAAATCTCCACGAGAAGCAATGACAACAATCGATAGATCTGTGTATTCTAATTCTTTGGCCAGGAATGATCCAATGACATGTATGTCATCTGATCCAATATCTTTTAAATCGAAATGCTTGTTTTTACTTTTCTTAATCTTAGAGAAAATATTGTTGTAAGAGGCAACAGTGATAATCTCATGCTGATCATTAAAAAAGGAGTGAACATTCGATTGTCCTTTTTCGTGAATAAATACTTGGAAGAAGCTATAGTGTTTGAAATTTGGAATTTTATTAAAGTTAGCAATTACTTGATTTATATGGGTAGAGCTTTTAAATAGTCTTTTAGTGATCTCTTCTAAGTTTTCAAGTGTGCTTTTTTCTTCAAGCTCTAAACTAATATTTGAAATATTTATTAAATGACCTTTGAGCTCATCTTCTGAGTTAAAGTATATTTCTGAGTTATCAACACTGTTAAATTCTAATGAATTACTTCTTAGAGTATATTGAGATATAGATTTTTTTGAATTTATAGAAAATTGAGATGAATCAATGAAGGCTAATTCATGATTAGCCTTCTTATCGATATATAAAGTTAGATCTTTCCGCTTTCTATCATTAGAGGAATTGCTTTGATTTTCCACTGTGCTAGGTTATCGACAAGTTCATACTCTAGCAAGTCACAAAGCATGATTATGTCATTTTTCTCTTTCGCTGGAATCAAGGCCTTGAGTACAGAAAGAAGGTGAATCTCAAGGTTTCTAATGGTTTCATTATTCTTAAAGAAAGTAGGATTGTGATTTTTTACTGTGCGATGAACTTTAGAGATCAGTTGAATATAAAGATCAATTAGGTCAATGAGATCAGAGAAATTTGCATTTGCTTCATCTATATTGTTCTCATTATAGAAACCAACTATTTCATGAATTTTAGCATTCAATGTATCAATATAAGTATTTGAATCTTGAAGTGCTTCCATCGCTATCTCAACAGAGTTTTTAATCTCTAAAGTAGGATTACCTAAATTATCTAGATCCACGTCGGCGAACTCACCGAGCAAATCGACTGGAATCGTCTCACCATGAATTGTTACAGCTGTAACGATTTCGTTGTTCTTAAGCCCTTCTCTTTCGATTAAGTTAATTGCTTCGTGAAGTGTAATCGATTGATTGTCATTAAGCTCGAGAACTTCTCTACTTATACTTACTGTAATCATGCATCTGTCCTTGATGAAGTTAATTTTGTAGTTTTATCTTTTTTGATATTAAGTTTATTTAAGAAATCATAAATAATACTCGAGGATGTTGAGATCTCCTGATAAACATAGAAAGCAGACTCAGTCATTTCTACGATATTAGTGCCACTTAAGTTTGATTTGGCAACTTTAGCATAATCAACAATTGGCGAAAGAAGTGGGTATGACGTAATTAGTACATCAAGTAAGCGGTCAATCTCATCAATCTTTAAAGAGTAGTTTTTAATTGATTGAATATTTGGCGAATTATTTGAAATTTCTTCAAGTATAAAACGACTATATTTTTTACCAAATTCTGCAAGCTCGTATAGGTTTTCCGCAGCACCAGGCATCATGGAAAGAGCTTCAGTTGCATTCTTTGAAAGCTTCGGAAGATTTATAGTTGGTTCAACTTCGCTGAATGAGTATGACCAAATTACGTTATAAAAATCTCTAAATACTTCCTTGGCGCTTTTATTCTCATCGAGAAGATTTTTGAGCAGTAACTGGCCTAGATTATTTGTTGTCGTTCTATAAATATCAACAGAATTTAAATTGAACTCAGTTACATCTTTTCTTAGTTTTTCGATATCAATCACGTTTGCAGTAAGAAGCTGTTTTGACATCGCTATTGCAGTATGAAATGGCACGTCAGCATGACATTGAAAATATGAACATTTTGTATCAGGGAAGCAAGGGTAACAGTTTGTTTTTGGTGCTAGTACATAGTTGTTTAAAGAGTAAGGAGCAGTCTCTTGAACTCTAACAGTACCAAGTGAAATAGTTAAACTCTTCACATTCTTGAAACTAAAAAGATGACTCAACATAGAGTCATGACCGATGAATAAGAAGTTCTCATCAACAAGATCGTAAACTTCAGTTAGTTTCTTTCCTAATAGGGGTGTAATTCTATCTTTAAATTTTGAAAGTATAGGAGACGCTGTCATTTTCTCGTATGAGGGCGTATCTCCATTTGAACCAGCAATATAAACCGTTAAATCGGCATTAGATTTTAAAAGATTATAAATTACCTCTGTCCATTTTGACTCAGCCCATCTTTTTTTATCGAGCGATGCAAATGGGTGAATTAGGGCTTTGTTTTTTAATTCTTTCGAATACTCTTTTGTATTTAGATGAGTATTGATCTTCTTAACACCAATAATAGCTGCGAAAAGATCGACAAGATTAAATGGATTCAAATTTCCTCTCATTACAGATGAGAATAAATATTGTGACCATTTGTCCTGAATAACTTGTTCGTGTTTTTCGTTAAAGAATGGCCCAAGTTTATATTCACTTCTTATAAGAGAGTGTAGATATGTTGATGACTTTGAGAACGATAGATTAATACTAGCTGCAATTGGACGCTTGTTGATGAGTGCAATTTGAGAAGAAATATTTTTTAAAGATCCCTTTACTCCATCTCTAAGATTTATCGCCGTCTTTAGATCAAGAGTAATACACTCATCGAAAACTTGGTCGATAATAAACTGAATTGGCTCCGCAAATTGCTTTCTTGCAACAAGCTGAACCTTTATTTCTGGATGATTGATCTTCAATAGACGAACTGCTTGTGCAGTTTGTAGAATATCACCAATCCTAGTTAACTGAAGAATTGATAACCATTTTTCTGCTGTCTCAGTTGTCTTATTCTCCTGTTTTGCACCCATGTCTTATCCTTGCTCTTCAAGAGCGGAGCTCATTAGTAGTAGTGTAAAATCATCGTCATTGAGTTTTTCTTTACGAGCTAATTTAGCTTTAACTTGATTAAGCTTTTCCATGAACTCTTTTTTGAAAACCTCATTATCATTAGATGTCATACTGATTTTCCTTTGAGAATTTTGTTCTCTGGGAGTCTTTTGTTCTTCTTACAAAGTCACTTGCGGTTTTTACAATATCAACTTGGACTTGAATGTCGGCTTTCAGTTCATAAATAAGAGATTCCATTTCTCGAGCTGACTCAAGAAGATTAGAAGTATTTAGCGCTTCCACTCTTGCTCTAAATCTTAAAAGTGGGATTGCCATGAACTGTGACTCAACTTCGCATTCTGCTAAAAGCTCTGTTAGATTCTTAAGAAACTGTCCTGTTTTGGCTTTTGAGCCATCAACTTGTAATAATGATCTCAATGTACCAAGAAGGTTTTTTGAAACTTCTGTAATTGCTAGTTTTGTATCTGTAAGCCAGCTTTCAAGTTGTGTTGTTCCGTCAATAACAAGTGCATTATAAATTTCTAAATCTTCACTACCTGTAAATTTCTTAAGTAATAGTTGGCGAGATATTAGTCTTTCAATTTCTGCATTTTGGTCGACAGCGCCATAAGCTAGCTCATATCTTGTCCCAAGCTCATCGTTATTTACTGAATAGACAGAGATGCCTTGAGCGAATTTATGATTTGATAAGTCTTCAGCGAAAAGAATGTTTTTAGCAAGAGCAACAATGTCTTCCGTTGAAAGTAGAATGTTCTGAGCCTGTAGACTCATATCATTTTCCACAGTCTTTTTACTAAATACGCGTTTTGAAACGGTTGGTGTTACAATGAAGCTTTCTTGGTTTAGACTTCCTTGTTTAAAGAGTGGTGATTCTCCAAGTGATATTTCTATTGTTGGAGTATTAGTTAAATCAGCGAGATGTTTGATTGCTGTGTCTGGTGTAATTAAAAGATCAAGATTCATTAGAACTGAATTAAGGGCCAAGAAGTCTGCTTCAACAGATACGAGGGAGTTATTAAATTCAGAGTTAATGATTGAAACTAAATTTCTCTCTTGCTCTGTTGGCGCAGCCAGTAAGATAGGGAAGAAATTAGGACTCATATATAGAGCATCGATTAAATTTATTAACTGTTCTTTTGATAATGACTTGTAATCAGTTGAAGCTGTTAGTTGAATACCAATTAACTTCACGTCATTACCGTTATTTTCTACTTTTCTGAGTTCTGCAAAGTTCGTCGCTGAAGATTTGTTGTATTCTTCTTTAGTCTTTAGAACAAAAGACTCATTTGCAGGCTTAAGGTTCGCCATGTTTAGATATGTATCAGTGAATGTAACAGGAGCATATTTAACAGATGTTAAAATGTCATTCATTACAATTGCCCATTCCGAGCTGTATTCGATGTTACAAGTTTCGTTGAAGCGAATACCAATATGTTTAGAAGACTTTGTTTTAAGAAGAGATGTTAGGTGCGTAGACACTCTGTCGTTAGATAAGTTGTAAACAGCATCCCAAGTTTTTCCTGTTACCTTTCCAATATCTCTCTGAAATTCATCTAGGGCAAATCCATCAGAGAAAATCTTGTTCTTTTTATAAGTTAAAATTTTCTTACGATCGATTGTATGTACTTCAGTGATACCTTTAAGGTTGAGTGCAGCCTTTTCAAATTCTTTTAACACGAGAAGAGATATTTTAATCTCTGGATATTTTGCGATAAATGATCTGATAATATGTCCCGAAGCAAAAATGTCTCCGTTTCTTTTCAGATTGATTATTAAGAGTTCTTTCATCTTAAAATTCTCCGTTACTCAAATGAGTATATGCTAAAAGTAAGTGGTCTAAGTTGTTAGTTAATGCAGGTTTTGATAAAACATTTTCCTGAATGAAGGAATCTAAGCTTTGTGCGTCTGCATCCGTATATAAATATGATTTTAATTCACGATTAGTAATGTTCATTGCAACATCTTTGACCAGTGAAGAAGCTTCATAGTTTAAAAAACTTTTAAAGTAATCAGAGTACAGATTAAATGATGGTGGGTGACTTACCATTACTGGTTTTGTAATTAGAAACTTTGCTAGTGTTATATCACTGTAAATAGTCTCTAAATCTTCTCCCGAAAATACTTTGATGTTTTTATTTGGAAAGAGGTGGTTTGCGATACAATCTCTATATACTTCTTCGTTTGGTTCTATTACAACAACTTGATAATCATTACCGTGATATGATTCTAGTTTTCTACAAATTTCATAAACGTGATAAGCAAACCCTAGTCCAAATACAAGAACGTGCTTATTGTTTTGAAGTCTTTCATCGTATGTAGATACAATGGCCTGAGCCTCTTTAGCTGGATTATAAACAGAGTGTAGGTGTACGTTGTTTATAACAGGTACCTTTAGATTATTACGAGACGTCTTGATCTCATAAGAATCAATCTTAATACTTTTCATGTGTCTTCCTCTAATGGAACTAGATAAATTGCTTGCTTCCATAGTTCCTCATCCTTAAGGTCTTTATGGTTAATAGGGGGAACCAATTCTTGGTTCCCTTAGATTCTATTAATGATAGCTTATTTTTGCTTCATCTTGCAATGAAGTTTTTATATGGGGTTACTTTTTTACATTAGATAAGTCGTAGCCCTTAAATGACTGACGATTCTTGAATACACTAGCGATTTCTTGAGTAGTTTGCTCTTTTTGATTTGTTAGAATTTCCGTAGTCTCTATGTCAAGTTTATCATTAACGTAAACAATCTGATTAACCTCTTGTGACCAAGTCTTAAAGATTTGGATGTGTTCAGGTGTTACAGTCTTTAGATCAAATTTCGCAATCTCTTCTTCTACATTTGTTTGAACTTTTCTGATAATATTAATCAGTCTTTCTCTGTTATCGATAATCTGATCAACTAGGTCAACTTTACCGTTTTGAGCCGCTGCTAGAAGTCCCTGACTTGCATTCGTTAGCGCTTCTAGTAGATCTAGGTGCTGCATGATATTTTCAAATACTTTCATCTATGCTCCTTGTTTCGTCTGTCCCGAAACTTTAAGTGACTTAATTGCTTCCTGCCATCCTTCATATAATGTTGTTAAAACATTAAGGCATCCTTCTAGTGGCTCTTTATCAATTTTGATATTTGCTTGAGTACTAGAGAAGAGAATGAAGTCATAAAGTGAAGATAATTCTTTTGCAATATCCCCACCAACTTCAAAATCTAAGCTGTTGTTTAGCTCGATGACGATGTCCTGTAGTTTTCCAATGGCTTCTCCTTTAAGAGCAATTTCTCTTTTGTCGATAGCTTCCATTGCTTTCTTGCAATTCTTGATTGCAGCTTGATAGAGCATGAGTAAGATCTGCTCTTTACTCGCAGTGTTTACATGTGTTTTCTTATAAGCGCCAAGACCGTAGCTCATGACTTCCTCCTAAATTACCCAAGTTGCTGTACGTCTGGAGCTCCTGCTCCTAATCCTGCAACGCCAGCTCCCTGTGCTCTAATTCTTGATATTGTTCCTTCTAACCTAGAAAATTTATCTTTTAAGTTTTTCTCTTTTTGTTCGAGCATTCTTTCTCTCTGCTTTATTCTTCTATCTATACCTTCAATGTTCCCTTCTAAGCTTTTTTTTCGTGACTGTAAGATTCCATCAGGGTAACGAAGAGATGAATTTGCAAGATCGTTTAAGTTATCGATAAAGCCGCTTGTCTTAATTCCACCTTCTTTAAAGTGACCAGTTAGAATTTGCGAAACTTTTTCGTAATTACTCTCAAGCTCAGCTTTAAATTTTTCCTGATCAAACTTCAATGTACCATCACGTTGAAATGCGACTCCGATATCACCAATGCGAAAATTTCCAAATTGAGTTTCAATATCTTTAAAAACCGCGCCTCTGATCTTTGACTCTAGTGTTTGCAGAATAATGTCTCCACCTAGAGTTCTCGATGTGTCTGTTTTTTCATCAAGGTTATTCTGTGCTTTGATGAAATTTAATACTGCGTTTACTTGGTCTACGACAGTATTAACTTTTTCTCCAACAGCTTGAGTGTCTTCACTAATGTTAATAGAGAATTCTTCACCTGGTTTCGCTTTTTTGAGATCAATCGTAACACCTGGAATAAGATCACTTGTCTTATTCTCTGGAAGTTCAATTTCAAAACCATCTAGCTTAACTTTTGCATCTTGAGCTTCTCTTTCGAATTCAACGTAGAGGTCATCAACTCCATCAACGAAATAAAAATATGGGAATTCTGCTTTGTTGGCATCCCCTGTATCTTTTAAGCTTAAAATTAGTCTGTGTGGATTTTCAGAGCCGCTACCATCGTTGATAACAGAAGCACGTAGTCCGCTTTCAGAATCTTTATTAATTAACTTTGCAATTTTTGTTAAACTTGAGTTTTCTGAATCAACGTAGATTTCTTTGGTATCACCATTTGGAAGTTTGTATTGAATAAAACCCACTCCAACGTAACTCTCATCAGGGTCTTCAAATCCTGAGGACATTGCAGATGATTTTTGTGCTAGTTGTACAACTTCAAATTGATAGTTTGCAGGTTCCGCAATATTCTTGTCAGCACTGATGCCGACAATTTCTTTGTTTGTTTCGATTTTAAGTTCGCGAAGAGATCTGGCGTTACCAGCTTTGTTGAGAGTTCCACGCATTGATTCAACAAGGCCAGATAGTTCTCCTACGAGACCTTTCTTGTCCTCAATCTTCCCTTTACGAGTCTCCATATTCTTAATAGGGATCCTCTCAGCATTCATAATTTGCTGAACGATATCTTTTGGAAGACCTGTGTTAATGGAACCAAAGGCAATGCTCAACGTTTCCTCCTGAACCCATTATGCGCAATCCTCGCGCACTGGGGCATACTAAATTAGATTAGCATAATGAGTGACAAAAGCAATGTGGCGCGCATTTTGGGAAGAATTTGCAGGGAATTGTTACAGGGTAAAGGCTTTGCTCGTGAGGGCTTTTTGAATTACTATAGAGTTATATACCTGAAAATAAAAAAGGCCCGCTGGGTAGGCGGGCCAATTCGAGGTAGTTTTTTGGGTAATGTTTTGTTGTACTAATTTTATCGGGTATTGGCGTGGAAACTTTAGAAAATAAGTCAGGTATTTTATATCAAAAATCGAAATTCTTTTTATATCGAGCACTTACGTACTTTGGTTTTTTGCTATTACCTATCTATTTGCAGAAAGAAGTAGAGATTTCGAGACATGTCTCAATCGTTGTAATGGTCCTCTATTGTATGTTTATTATGGGGCAGTGGTTTCTTTTAGGTAAAGAGATTGATCATCGATTAAAAATTTACTTCAGAGTAAATTCATCAATAGATAGAGTGGTATATCGATTGTTTATGGGGATGTTCTTCATGGCAATCTACTTTAACATCATAAATCTGTTTCCAGGTAAGTGGGTATACAATATCTTTTGGGCTACTTGGGTATTTCTAGGCTTGTTTTATTCTTGGCCAACTCGAGGAAAAATTATTCAAGAATCTGTAAGCTCTAACTTTCATGAGTATAAATACTTGGACAGGTTTGAGAAAACAATTCTATTGCTAATTGTTGCTACTTTTATTGCATCAGTTCCTGAGTTTCCAAATCTCGCTACAGCAAACTCTTTAAAGCTTTTCTTTGACCCAAGTGAGCGTGTCTCTGGTGCTTTTTGGAGCTTTATGCAGGTTAATTACTATCCGTTTAAAAAATATCCTGAGCTTTTTAAAATTGCCTGGTGTGTGCATTTTTACTTTCTAACTATTTCAATGTTTCTCATGACGTTTTATGCGATCCTTCGTTATTTTGTTTCGAGAAGGCTTGCTGTATTGGGTGTGTTTGCACTTATCTCTTCATGGTCCTTTTCTAAAATACTTGCGTTAAACTTTGGAAATGCGTTATTGACGACATATTCTATCCTTTGGATGTGGACACTTTTGTGGTGTACAAAGAGTTCGACCTATAGGTCTGGATTGTTTGTTGGGCTTGTAGGAGCTTGGGGAATCGTTATTGATAAGACGAATATGATTCTGTTTGTAGTTCAGTTATTTGCGCTTCATACTTTGTTTCTCAAGAATAAAACTTATTGGTATCGCCGACAATTCTTCAAATATAACACATTTGGTGTGATCCTTGCGGTTATGGTCTTCTTGCTTTCAACAAGTACGTTAGAATTTAAGTTTAGTGATTCTTTTGCAACAGGGTTTTTAGAGCTTTGGGCCCTAATAGAAAGAAAGGCATTCTTTATTTTGAGTATCTTTGGGTTTGCTGTTTTCTTTGGAAAAGTTCTTTATCAGAAAAAAGATAATAATAAGCTTATCAATTTACCAACGGATAAAATGAATGAATTTGCCTTCGGGTTTGGACTATTATTTTTGTCAGGTATCATCTTCGAAAGTCGATTCTTTAAAGATTTCTCAATTCTTTGGATTCTGGCATTTTTAAGTGTAATCCCGATAGAGCTTATCTTCCAGAAGATTAGAAGGCTGAGATCGAGTCGAAACTTTATCTATGTTATTTATATCCTAATTTGTTTGTTGGATTCTCACTTTGAGGGTCGTATTAAGATTCTGTTAAGAATGTTTAACTAGATTTTTTCTATGTTATACTAAATGTAATTAACCTGATGAAAAGGAGTTCATCTGTTTAAGTCACATATCACAAGAACGCTTTACGAAGACTTCCTAGAAACCTTTGAACTTAAAGAGACGACTTTAGATTCATCACCATTTGTACTTGTAGACCCAGAGAGCGGTAGTATTACGCTTTTGGCCGGTTCTAGAGCAAGTTGTGACGGTGACAACTATGATGCAATTTCGATTGCTAGTAGGGGTGATACGGACTTAGTTTCTACTAGAGAAGACTAAGGTCAGTTGGGAGATTTAAACATTTTAGAAGGGCATAAAACATGTCCTAGAGTCCTTTTCGATTAATTCTTAATAAAAACCTGAAATTGATGTAAGAAAAATATTGACATGTAAGATGCTGTAATTTTTTTTGTTAGTAAATGTCGCTTTGTTGATAACTCTGTGGAAAATGTTTCAAATCTTCATGGCAAGGTGTCAAATATCATAGATTACCTTCACGCACCTCGGTAAAACATTGAAAAGACAGGTGTTTTTAACTTGACTTAATCAATAGGGTATAAAGTCGAGAAAATTTGTTAATTGTTGATAAGTGGGCCATTTTTGTGAACAAAATAGACGAGTCAACAATTATTTTCAAAAAAAGCAGAGTTTTTCACAAAATAATCAAAAACGCTCATGTAAGAATTATAGATTCTACTGACAATTGGTGGTATTTTGCACCTCTGTATTATAAGAAGTATTTTGTACAAAAAATTATTAAAAAGTGGATTGTTATGAGTTTCAAAGTCCAAGATTACTATTTTAAGAAAGCCAAAAAAGAGAACTTCCTTGCGCGTAGTATCTACAAGCTTGAGGAAATTGATCTAAAGTATGGAATTATAAAGAAAGGCGAAAACGTACTTGATTTAGGGTATCACCCTGGGTCTTGGATGCAATATACTTCTAAAAAAGTTGGAGAAGAGGGAAGTGTTGTCGGCATTGATATTCGCCCCTTAAACAAAAAACTTTTACCAATCAAGAATATTAGAATTTTCGAAATGGATATTTTTGATGTTGATGATCTTTCAATGCTAGGTGTTGATAAACCTTTTGATACCGTAGTTTCAGACATGGCACCAAATACAACTGGTGTTCGTTCCGTTGACCAAGCACGTAGTTTGAATTTAATTGAACAGGTTTTTTATCACCTACCAGTCTTTCTTAAAGACGGTGGAAACTTTGTTATTAAAGTATTTGATGGCCATGAGGCGCAAGTCTTTCTAAAATCTCAGAAACATCGATTTAAAGAATTCCATTTTTTAAAACCAAAATCGACACGATCGGTAAGTAAGGAGTTCTTTGCAATTGGAAAAGGTTTCATTAAGGATGAAGAATAGAAAGGTAAATATCTGGGTAGTGCTTGGGCTTTCTGTCCTGGCTACTATCGGTTATTATGCCACTTATAAAGAAGAAGTGGCTCAAATTACGAAAGATCAACAAAAAATCGAATTAAGCACTCTAAAGAATCATGTAAATTATCATTTAAAAGAAAGTAACCTCTACGAAAATACTTCTATAGACATTGATGGGGAGAAATATTCTCTAGAGTTCTCTATTGATGATGCTCTTGATAAGTATGTAAAAAAGAGACTTAGATATTATCGCCCTGATATGGCCGCAATAGTAGTTCTCGAAAATAAGACAGGGAAGATTCTAACTGCTGTTGGCTATGACAGGAAAGAAAAGACATTTAATGATTATCTTCCATTCTCCGGAACACATCCTTCAGCTTCTATTTTTAAGATTGTGACAACTGCAGAACTTTTTGAAGATGGAGAAGTATCTCCTGATTCTGAGTTTAACTTTAGAGGAAAGGGAACGACACTCTATAAATATCAACTAAAAGAGAAGAAAAACGCGCGCTGGGTAAGACATATGAGCTTTGAAAAAGCTTTTGCTTACTCTAATAATGTTGTTTTTGGAAAAGCTGCAATTGAGAACACAACACCATTTGAGTTGAAAGAAATGGCCGAAAGGTTAGGATTTAATCAAGAACTTATGGAAGAGGTTAGTATTTCAAAATCAACATTTATTATGCCTGAAAGTGGATATAACTTAGCTGAGATCGCGTCAGGCTTTAATAAGGATACTCAGATGAGTCCTGTTCACTGTGCGTTGTTATCATCCGTGGTGGCCAATGATGGTGTGTTAACATATCCAAGACTTGTAACCAAAGTTATCGATAATCAGAGTCATATTGCTTGGGAAAACGAAAAGCATACTAAACAAGTAATTAAGAAAGAAGTTTCTGACGAACTGAAAGAGTTAATGAGGGCAACTATCGATAAAGGAACTGCGAGAAGAAAATTTAGATCTTTGAAAAAAAGTATAAAGAATAATCTTGATATTGGTGGTAAGACAGGTTCGATTACAGGTGGTTTTCCTTTTGGTAAGAGAGATTGGTTTACAAGCTTTGCTATTCCATTAGATAAGCCAGATGAGGGTATTTCTGTTTGTGTTATGAATATCAATTTTAAGAAATGGTATGTTAAATCTGCTAGGCTTGCACAAGAAATTATCCAGTATTATTATAGAGATATAAAAAAATTGGAATAAAATGGAATTAGATCAAATAATCAGTAAGCGCAAAATGAGACTTAAAAAGGAAGTTAGAAATATATTTCTAATCGTTTTAAGTTTATTAGTTTTTAGATCAGTATTCTATGAACCATATCGGATCCCTACAGGATCAATGATCCCAACTCTTAGAATTGGCGACTTTATTCTTGTAAACAAATTCAAATACGGCTTTAAACTTCCATTTAGTGACATTGCTATTTTCGAAATGAGCTTCAATCCTATTTATCTTTTTGGTAAATCATCACCACAGCGAGGAGATGTCATTGTTTTTAAATATCCTAAAGACACCTCTGTTAACTACATAAAAAGAGTGATTGGTTTACCCGGTGATACTATTGAGATTAGAGAGAAGGTTGTTTATATAAACGATCAGGAAGTAGGGCAAGCTGAATTTGACGGACATGATCTGATGAAAGATATGGATGAGAAATTCAAATCTACAAACCTTAAGTTTTTCAAAACCAAAATTGAAAATCATAATTTCATTATTCAGCAAGACGTCGACAATATTTACTCGACACATCTCGATCGTACGGTAATCCCTGAAGGGAAATACTTTGTAATGGGTGATAACCGTGACTTCTCATATGACTCGCGCTTTTGGGGCTTTGTTCCACATGAATATATTCGTGGTGAGGCTATTCTTGTTTGGTTTTCAATGTCGATGCCTGACCAAAAAGACCAGTTTAGCGTAAGACTAAACCGCATCTTTAAGAAGATCGAATAACTTCAATTTTTGTACAACCATCGTTTCCATCTTCAGGTGCCCACGTAAGATCTTTTTCCTTTCGAAGGTAATCACGTAACCATTTCTTTAAAACGCCGTCCCCATGGCCGTGGACAACAAGTAGATATGGTATATCCCCATTTTGCAAAGATAGAATTGCACTGAGCACTTCACTTTGAAATTTTTCGAGTCTCATACCTCTACCATTGACGGAAACAGAAGAAACAGCTGAAGATTGAAAGACGTTAATTTTAACTTTTTCATTTGGTTTTTGTCTCGGAGTATTGTTTAGCGGTGTGTAAAGACTTTCTGTTGGAACAGTAATGTTTTTGCCTCTAAATGTAACAGTCGCTTTATTTCTATTTACCGAAACAAGTACACAATCATTTTTTAATAACTCACTAAAGTATGTTTTACCTTCCTGAAGAGTCTCAGTTGGTTGGACGTCGAAAACTTGCGCTTGATTTTGATTTGGAGATTGTGAGTTAAACATAGATTTAAACTCTGTAGCCTTTTTTTGTTTTTGCTTTACAGTGAGATCTTTGTCTTCTCGGAGTTCTTGTATCTTTTTAACTTGTTTTTCCATTTGAGACTTGTATTGCTCATACATTTTTTGTTTCTCAAGAAAAAGAACACCCTCCATTGATTTACGTTGATTCTTTAGTTGGTTATTTAAATCTCTATTCTCGATAAGCAATGAATCTAATTCTGCTTTTTTTTGAGAAAGATCCTGAAGAAGTTTTTCGTACGTAATATATTTTTTATCTAAGATTGATTTAGCATTCTGTAGTATGTTGCGGTCAAGATAGTAATCGTGACTTAGTCTTTCGAAAATGGTCAGCGCCATCGAACTACCTGGAGTTCCAACAATTAAATTGTAAGTTGGAATATTTTTTTCGAAGTCATAGCCAACATGAGCAGAAATATAACTAGGGTTTTCCTGCATTGTCGTTTTTAGTAACTGGTGGTGCGTTGAGATGAGAATCATCGCACTTAAGTTTTGAGTGAGATGATTTATTATTGATATCGCCAAAGACGAAGCCTCATCTGAACCAGTAGAGTTGAAAATTTCATCGGCTGCTACAAGACTATTTGGTTTAATCTCTGCAAGCATTTTGAGAATAGCTGTTGTCTCACCCGCAAAGGAGCTTAATCCATGTGAGAGGTCCTGATAATCACTATCAAAATAGAATATATCTTCTACTGGACGGAGTTTTGCCTTCGTCGCTGGTACAAAGAATCCAAGTTTCATGAAAACATGACAGAGTACGATTGACTTTATTGTAACCGTTTTTCCTCCAGTGTTTGGGCCTGAGATAATAAGTCCATGGTGTGAAGGCCTAAAGTCGATTGTGTTTGCCCTGCAGTTTTCAATGAGAGGATGAAAAAAGTTTTCTATATGTTCAGAATTATTTGGAGAAATTTCTGGTCGTACAAAATTGTGATGATAGCTATATTTTGCTTGAGTAAGTGTATAATCGAGATCTAGAAAAAAATGATAAAGCGATTGAATTAACTTAGACTCAGATCGAAGTTGATCGGAAAAATCTTGGCAGATGCGATTAATAATTTCGTCAATGACTGCGATTATTTGCATTCTTTTATTAGCATATTCTCTAACAGTTGTAGGTTCAACGAATAAAGTACTACCAGTACTAGACCTAGATACAATAATACCAATGCTTCCATTGTAGGAGTCGCTACGAATAGGAATGACATAGCGATCGTTGATAATATCAAATGAGCTGAATTGTAATCTCTTCTCAATGTCTTCAGACTTTAAAATACGGTGAACTTCTTCTCTGATTTTAGCTTCTAAGTTATTTCGTTCTTGTATCTTTACCGCTAGTAACGGATGCTTTTCTAAATTTGCATACCCATCTTTTTCAACAAAATTTCTGAAGCTTCGAACGAACTTCTGCCTAAGTCTTTGAGTCTTTTCGAGAAAGAAGAGAATTTCTTCCTTTTGATAATCTTTAAGCGTTGATTTAAGCTCTATTATATTTTCGATTAAAACACAGGCAAAATTTAATTGTTTAAAGTCTCCGGTAATGTTTTTCGCCAGATTATTGACGAAAAAGTGATTTTCAGGACTATCTGCTAAATTGCCAAAAGCAATTGTATCTATATCAATATCTTGTGAAATCAGTGTGTATAGTTCATCGACTCTACCGAGTTGTGATTCTAAATTTGCTTCTTCAATTGGAATAGGGTTTCGTGTAATATGTTCTTTAGTGAGGTTGAACTTACTATAGAAAGATATATTTTGACCAATAATTGGCCAATCGATATTTTTAAGAGTTTGATGCAAAATATTGTAGGTATCCATGAATTTAAATTTCTCTGAATTACATAATAGTATAGTTAATATTCGAAGTGAGTTTATTGTCGGTGACACATGGAAGTTTGGCAAGATTCAAAAGATATTTTCAAGTGGAAATGTTATAGTTTTGAATATCAGAGTGCCTGGGAAAACACTATATTTATGTATCGGAAGAGGAAATGAATATTGTGGAGTATGGCTTCTTAATGAGCAAATCCCATCACCTTATCGAATTGTGAGGGATTCACTACTCGAGTATATGCGCTCGAATCTTGTTGGGTTGTCCGTCATTAATATCAAAGCTGATGAAAGAGACAAATCGATCATGATTGAGTTATTTGATAAATCGATGATTCTGTTTTTTTGGAAAGGTAGAACATTACACTTTAGTCATATCATTAAGGAAAATGGGAAAGCACTGTGTTTTTCACCATGGCATAGCCTAGATAGATATGAAATAAATAATGATTACTTCAGCGTATTTGATCCTGCTGGAAGAAAGCAGCTGGAGCATAAGCAAGTCAACGAATCAAATCTCAGTCTTGATAAGGAAAAATTGTTTCCTGATGCTAAGAAAGATAAGCAGCAAATTAAAAAAAACAATAAAAAGATGGCCAATATTGAAAAGGATTTAAAGGCATGTGCACTGTGGCAGGACCTTCAAGAGCTTGTTATCAATGATCAGCTAGATTTGGAAACTGATATTCTGAAGTATAAAGGATTGAAACTAAAATTCGAAAGAGGACTTAACTATTATCAAAAAAAGAATAAAGTTTTTGAGAAAATAAAAAAATTGAAAATTGGTGAAGCTTTTTTGAAACAAAGACTCGAAAATTTTAGAGAAGTTATTAGTGATAAAAAATCTGATCTTCTTATTCAACAAAATATAACATTCCCACTTTGGGTAAAAAAATCAAGAAAAGTCGTAAAGAAAAATAGTAATGACAATGGGATAGAAGAGTTTGTCATCGATGGACATAAGTTTGCAGTTGGTCTCTCTTCTCATGGTAATGACTTTCTACGAACGAATTGGTCAACTAAGAATGATTTGTGGATACATTTAGACGGGTATACGAGCGCGCATGTTATAGTAAAAGGTGATAGACTTACTGATCTCAACATCATTTCAATTGCAGCATCTATTGTTGCTACATATTCAAATTTCGAAGCAGACGGGATACCGGTTATATTTACTCAGGTTTCTAACTTAAAAGGAATCAAGGGAAAGCCAGGGTCTGTAAATTATAAGAAAGAAAAACATCTAGTTGTGAAAAAGGTCAATTGGAAGGAAATAATTTCAAGTAGTTGGTTGAAGTAGAACTCCAAGATAAAATATCCCAAAGCGAGGATATTTTATGAATAAGTATATTGTTGGATTAGTTTTCGTAGTTGTATTTGGAATTACAAATGCCTTGAGTAGTACGAGCACAATTTTTGAAGATCATAAATTACAAACATATTCACCGATTGTTGCTGGCGCGAAAGATATCCTATTTGAAATAAGGGTTGATGGGCTCATCGATAATATCAAGAGAACAACGGCGATATCAAATATTGAAGATCTATATTTTAGATTCTATTGGGTTTATCCAGGCGAGTATAGAATTGAAGTAGAAGGTCTTCCTAAAGGGTTTGCTGTTTTAAAGAGTAATCTTAAAAATCAGGTTAAACCTTATGTTGACATGATCTTTTCAGAAGACTTTATTAGGCAATTTGAACGAACTCCATTTGTTCAAGATCCAAAAGAAAAAAATTCTTTTATAAAGAAAGAAGAATCTGCATCAAGTGTTTCTAAGGTGAGAGTTAAGTTAAATGAGAAAAACTTGTTGTCAGAGATTTATTCTAAATCACCTTATTCTACTGTTCTAAGTAAGTTTGAGTATAAGCTAAGATCATGGTCAAATGGTAAAAATGTACTAACGAAAATTACTGTTGAAGAAAAGGGAAGTGGAATAGTTAATCTAAAGACCATCGATGTTGAAAGAGAAGTTTTTTCAGGTATCGGTTTGCCATCAGAAATTAATGTTGAGGAAGAGGTTTCGAGAGATGGGAAAAGTATTGCTAAGACAAACTTGAAATTGAAATTCTCAAATTACAATATTAATACAGGTAAAGCTGATCGATTCATTAGAGATAGTAAATAATATGAAGTCATTTGTTTTAGACCAGAAAAGACATTACTCATGGCTTAGCGGTGAAAATGTATTTAATGCAAAAGATCTTGATCAAAGTATTCGTTCTTGTACTCCTGGTGAATGGGTCGAATTCGAAATTGGAAACTTTAAAACAATTGGTTTCGTAAATCCATTTATTGAAGACTTTGGAAATGTTACAATTCTTAAAACAACTGAGAGAGAGCCGCTTAAGTATATTGAGAAAGCTATAAAGTCAGCTCATCGTAAGCGGAGTATTCTTGCTTACCATGGCGAGCGATTAATATATGGGTTTTCTGATGGGCTTCCTGGATTGGTAGTTGATACTTATGAATCGTGTTCACTTGTTCAAATTAGCTCTGCGGGTTTAGATCGATTCAGAAACGAGATTAAAGAAATTATAAAGCAAGAAACAGGAAAAGAAGTTATTTTCCTTGATAATAAAAAATATAGAGAAAAAGAAGGACTTCCCTTCTTTGAAAATGATCAACTTCCCGATGTGATAGATATCAGAGACCTTGGAATTGAATACCAATTAAAAAAAGATGTCTTACAAAAAGTCGGCTATTATTATGATCACAGAGAAAATCGATTAAAGCTTGAAAATACCTTAAAAAGAATTAACAAAGAATTTACAAATGGGCTCGATCTTTTTTGTTATATTGGTTCTTGGGGCATGCATATGCTTAGAGCTGGTGTGAAAAATGTTGAATTTGTTGATCAGGGTAATATGAATGATATTGTCTTGAAGAACATCGAGCTTAATAGTTTTGAAGGAAATAACAAGTTTGTTCGTGATGATGTATTTGCTTTTCTTGATTCAAAAATCAAAGAAAAAGCTAGGTACGATGTTATAGTATGTGATCCTCCTTCATTCACTAAGTCAGTTAAAAATAAAAACTCAGCATTAAGTGGGTATGAAAAACTATATCAGAAAAGTTTTCAACTACTTAATAGTGAATCGATCTTAGTGGCCGCTTCATGTACACAATATATCACTATCGAAGAGTTGGACAAAGTTGTGGTGAAGTCAGCATTAAGAGAAGGAAAGAAGGTTCAGGTGCTAGATATTGGATTGAGTAGCTGGGACCATCCTATATCATCTTTAAGTTCAAAATCTAATTACATTAAATATATTTGCTACTTTGTGGAGTAAGAATGGAAAATAATTTACGCGAAAAATTGAATGAAGTATTAACTAGTGCAAAACAAGTAATATACGGTCAGGATGATTTACTTGATTCAATTATTGCAGCACTTGTATGTGAGGGACATCTGCTCATTGAGGGGATGCCTGGTTTAGGGAAAACACTGAGTGTGGCGACAATGAGTAAGCTATGTGATCTTGCTTTTAAAAGGGTTCAGTTTACTCCAGATTTACTTCCATCTGACCTAATTGGAACGATGGTATATAGTCAAAAGAATGAACAATTTACAACAAAATTTGGACCGATCTTTACACAATTACTACTTGCTGATGAAATTAATCGTTCTCCAGCTAAAGTACAGTCAGCTCTTTTAGAGGCAATGGCCGAAAAGCAAGTAACAATTGGCGATAATACTCATAAGTTATCAAGCCCATTTGTTGTTCTTGCAACACAAAACCCAATTGAACAAGAAGGTACATATCCATTACCAGAGGCGCAGTTGGATAGATTTATGATGAAGGTTGCAGTTGAATATCCAGACTTTGAAGCAGAGAAAAATATTTTAAACCTTGATGATAAAAAGAAATTGAATCATGAAGCGCTTATGACAACAGATGATATTTTAGAAATTAGAGATGAAGTTGAAAATATCTATGTGGATGAAAAAATTAAAAATTTAATTGTTCGAATTGTAAGAGGGACAAGGCCAGGCGACGAATATT